>NZ_JANQDJ010000005.1:0-58196 GCF_029891685.1 Umezakia ovalisporum Ak1311
CAACGGTCTGAGGATGTCTTTGACAATCTTGGGAAATGAATTTATAATCATTATCAATTATTCTATTTTAATACTTCGCCCAGAATTTACCATATTTTGGGCTATTTTTATCACCTCTTTCTTAACATTCAACACTTGTGCAACAGAGCATATTCAAGTTGCCGACTAAAATAGCCTAGCGCCCAGAGCGGCAATTAAGCTAATCACAAGTATACTAATGCTAATATATTGTCCATGATGCCAGCCTTTGGCAATGATTGAATTTTCCTGGGGAGGTTGGTCAAAGGAAATTTATTGTGTTGTTTTTAGCAATGGTTTTTTAGGTTTAGAAATCATAAACCATACACTAATACCCTTGAGTGTTAACAATAAATAATTTTGTTAACAACCAAATGCCAATATTATCACAATTAATCGTATCAATACTATTTTTTGCAAAAAATTAGCTAACTTAAAATCATATGCAATGTAACAAGATCGCACTAGAGAAAAGTTTGTTTATATACCCTGAGAAATAAAGAGTAGTTATTCCATTAGAAAGAAGTTATTAAACTTCTTGCTCTCTAAAGTTAACCAAGGAAGAGTGAAATACTTCCTGAGCAATCTTGGTGATTGATAAATTACCAACCATAATAAAATTAAACAATAAAACTCAAAAAAAGCATCTTGGTTTTGGCAGCAAGTATGGTGGTAATTTCTACAGGAAAATAGCTCTACTTAGGCACAAAATTGTCGATTTTTATAAATTACCTGTATTTTCATAGGAAAACCATTATGACCACACAAGAGCAACTGCACCAATGGCATGAACTGGGACAACAGTTGCGTGTTGATAGTATTCGCGCTACTACCGTTGCAGGTTCTGGTCATCCTACCTCCTCTATGTCGGCGGCGGATCTGATGGCGGTTTTACTTTGTAAATATCTCCGCTATGATTTTGACAATCCACATCATCCCAATAGCGATCGCTTAATTTTTTCTAAAGGTCATGCTGCACCACTTTTGTATAGTATGTATAAAGCAGCCGGAGTCATCAGTGATGAAGAATTGCAATTGCTGCGGCATTTTGGCAGTCGTTTAGAAGGGCATCCCACACCGATTTTACCTTGGGTGGATGTCGCGACTGGTTCTTTAGGACAGGGATTGCCCATTGGTGTGGGCATAGCTCTAGCAGGTAAATATTTAGACCAATTACCTTATCATACTTGGGTGTTGCTGGGTGATAGTGAAACTGCTGAGGGGTCAGTGTGGGAAGCTTTTGATCATGCTGGACACTACACCTTAGACAATCTTATTGCCATTATCGATGTTAATCGTCTCGGTCAACGGGGTCAAACCGAGCTAGGTTGGAATACACAAGCTTATGCTAATCGTGCTAGAGCCTTTGGTTGGCAGGCGATAGAAATTGACGGTCATAATTTAATTGAGATAGATCAAGCATACAGCGCTGCTGTAGCTGTTAATGACCGCCCCACGGTGGTTATCGCTCGCACCAAAAAAGGTAAAGGTGTGGCTTCTCTGGAAGATTTAGGTGGTTGGCATGGCAAAGCACTGAAACCGGATGAGGAAGAACAAGTGATTGCTGAGTTAGGTGGTACACGGCATCTGATTATTTCAGTGGATAAACCAGAAGAACAAGGACAACCAGCTAGCTTAGGTGTTGCTCAACCATTGCGACTACCTATTTACAACAAAGGCACAAAGCTGGCAACACGGCGAGCTTATGGAGACGCTTTGGTGGCATTAGGAGCAGCACAACCAAATGTAATTGCCCTTGATGCAGAGGTGAGTAACTCAACTTATGCTGAAGATTTTGCTGAAATTTACCCAGAGCGCTATTTTGAAATGTACATTGCTGAACAGCAAATGGTGGCAGCTGCGGTAGGCTTGCAAGTAAGAAAATACAAACCTTTTGCTTCCACTTTTGCTGCTTTCTTGACTCGTGCTTACGATTTTGTACGCATGGCAGCCGTTTCTCGCGCCAATATTAAATTAGTAGGTTCTCATGGTGGGGTATCTATTGGTCAAGATGGTGCTTCACAGATGGGTTTAGAAGATTTAGCTGCATTTCGCGCTGTGTGGAGTAGTATTGTATTGTATCCCAGTGATGCCAATCAAACGGCCAAGTTAGTTGCACAGATGAGCAACCTTGATGGCATTGTTTATCTCCGTACTACAAGAGAAAGTACACCTGTAATCTATGATTCTCATGAAGAGTTTCCTATTGGTGGTAGTAAAGTTATTCGCAGTTCAGATTGCGATTGCGCTGCGGTAATTGGTGCTGGCATTACTTTACATGAAGCACTCAAGGCTTATGACAGGCTGAAAAACGAAGGTATTACAGTGCGTGTCATTGATGCTTACTCAATTAAACCTATTGATGTGCGGACATTACATCAAGCTGCAAGAGATTGTAACGGTAATTTAGTTGTTGTGGAAGACCATTGGATAGAAGGCGGGTTGGGGGCTGCTGTACTGGATGCTTTTGCGGGTACTAGTAACACACCCATTTATAACGGTTCCCAATTGCGATTAGTTAAATTAGCGGTGAGGGATATGCCAAGCTCAGGCACTCCACAAGAATTACTTCATGCTGCGAAAATCGATGCTGATGCCATTGTTGAAGCAGTGAAGTCAAAATTGACCTCTTCCTTGCCTAAAGGTGAGGGGGTTCTAAACTGTTACTACCCGGAGGGCTAAAGCCACTCTGTGTAGCTTTCTAGTTCTAGTTTCCCAGATGCGAAATCTAGTAGCCACGGTTTGTGTCTCTACTTTTTTTAGGATATTCCCAGCCCCATTTAAATCAGCGTTGATAAGTTTTCCTACTTTAGTTGGATACATTCCACGTTTTATCGGGTTTCCACTTGGTGCCCACCCTTCAGTTTTTGCGCCGAAAGTAGGTAGAAAATCACCATCTAGAAAACTAGCTTTACTGGTGTAGGATTGTTCTGATTCGACAAATTCAACAAATTTGATGCAGTACTACTAGCATAATTGCTTAATCCGTTCCTTTAATTTAGCTGTTGGTATTTGGAAAAAACATTGAGTTGTTTTACCCAATTGGCTCGATTGTTTTTGTCCTTGGTTTCAGCCAAAAACCACTACAACTATTTCATGAGTAATGCAGTGCTTAACAAGTAATTTAGGGCCTTTATTGACTGCGTTTCCCATATAAAGTTGTAGATTTTACTCGGCCCTGGTGTTCGCACTGAAAACCTTTGCTCTGCCAAACTTGGAGATCTACCTCAGCAAGTCTTGTAAAATTTGAGCATTGTGGGCGGATCATATGACTAAATAGTGCCCAGAATAAGCTTCGGGTTACATCTAGTCCAGTTTTCCACCAAGATTCATAATTACCGGGAACACCTTGCTCTGAAACCATGTCTGGCTCAACCCAAATGCCATGAGCGCCCAAAAGAATTTGTGCTAGCCATTTAGCCCTGGGTAGGTGAGTTGGTGAAGTAATTAGTTTGATTTTATGTACTCCCCATTGTCGCAAAATGGGAATACCATAGAAAAAATTCTCAAAAGTTGAATTTGCACAATTTTCTAACCAAATGTTCTTTAACTCTGCTGTTTCCTGCTGAAAGATTAGCCATATACAGGGAGGGTCAGAACCACTAGAAATTAAAACAGGAATTTGTGGATATTTTTGTGTTTTTTGGGCAACATAAATTTCTCGTCGAATACTACCACCGAGTACAAAAAAGGCATCTACTGGCTGAAAAGATGCCCAAACTAGAGTTATAGTTGTAAAAATTAGCCAACTACCAAATATAATGCATAAACCACGAGCTATTTTTTGTAGCAATTGCCACTGTTTACGAAATTTGAACAAGGGAGAAACTGACAAATTTTTTGTAAATTTATATCTCATAACACAGCTAATAAAAGCTTGGTTAAATAATCTCTATATTACCTATAATTAATTAGGCAAGGTGCTATCTTATAAAGATAAGATAGGATGTCAAGATGATATAGCGTTTCCAATTCTAATGAAGTACACACCAATTCATTCACTGTTCCCTGTTGCCTGTTCCCTAAAACGAAAAAACTTTGTACCTGACTAACATGGGAATGGCTATATATGTAAAAGTGTCACAATAAATTCACGGTAACGTTACTGTAACTTCTAAGTGTCATATTAGACTGCCAAAAAACCCTAATCGGCACAGAAGTCTTTTTTAATCAAAGATTCAGAGAATTACAGGAGAAAACAATGAGGGGAACATAAGTGAATGTTAAGTATAACAACTGAAAAATCCCCAAAAGCCTGATTGCTAAACTGTCAACAGCACAACTATATTCCAAAGATATACATGAACCAATCTGCGAAACGTTACTCGCCACTCCAAGCACTCTTGATTGGTGGAGCTATTGCCACGACGGCTACTGTCTCGGTATTTGGCTCTGCTTGGACTCGCTGCGTTCTTGCTGCCCTAGAGGATAGCCCGAAAGCATTAGTTGACCAAGTATGGCAATTGGTAAATCGTGAGTATGTTGATGGCAGCTTCAATCAACAAGATTGGCTAGCCACTAGGCAGACCTTGTTAAGCAAAGAATATTCTTCTCAGGAACAAGCTTATGTAGCAATTCGTGAAGCTTTGCAAAAATTGGGTGATCCTTACACTCGGTTTATGGACCCACAACAATATCAAGCTTTAACCAGTCAAACCTCCGGCGAAGTCTCTGGAATTGGTATTCGCATGGAAATCAATGACAAAACTCAGCGCCTCACTGTCTTGGAAACTATTGAAAATTCTCCCGCGCTGAAAGCAGGAATTAAACCAGGTGATGAGATTTTGGCAATTGACGGTCAATCTACTCACAAAATGGAATTGGAACGGGCCTCTGACTTAATTCGGGGTAAAGTTGGTACTCCCATAACACTGCAATTGGGAAGAATAGGGCAAAGTCCTTTTAATTTGGATCTGACACGGGCAACAATTGAAGTGCCCACAGTGCGTTACGGTCTGAAAAAAGAAGGTAATCGTCGTGTGGGTTATATCCGGCTGCGGGAGTTTAGTGGCCATGCATCTGAGCAAATGCGCCGAGCTATTCGAGATTTAAACAGTCAAAAAGTCGATGCTTTTGTGTTGGATTTGCGGGGAAATCCTGGCGGGCTTTTAAATTCCAGCATTGAAATTGCTCGCATGTGGTTAGATGAGGGGGGGATTGTCCGCACTGTTAACCGTGCAGGAGGAAGTGAGCTAACTAAGGCTAATCGCACCGCTTTGACTCAACATCCCTTGGCAATACTGGTAGATGAGAATTCAGCTAGTGCTAGTGAAATCTTGACTGGCGCTCTTAAAGATAATAAACGAGCTGTAGTGATTGGCAGTCAAACCTTTGGTAAAGCAATGGTGCAATCTGTTCATCAACTCGCAGATGGTTCAGGTTTGGCAGTTACCATCGCTCACTACTACACCCCCGATGGCACAGATATTAATAAAAAGGGCATTGTACCAGATATCAAGTTAGACTTGACAGCAGCACAACAGCGTCAGCTGGCAAGTAATCCAAATTTACTTGGCACTCAAAACGATCCTCAATATACGAGAGCCATTGCTGCACTATCAAGTCAAAACTTCGCTCAACCTCCAGCTACCCACAGTAACCAACCTGTGAGTTCCGGCGCTAGAAATTTAAAATTTTAGCTCAGAGGATTTGCAACTGGGAATACTAGTAAGTAATCCCATCTCTCGATAAAACTCATATTTTATGAATCAGGTAGTTGATTCAACCACTACCAATAGTTTTTTACCAATGGTATCAGTGGTTGTTCCTATTTATAACGGTGAGGGAGATCTACCAGAATTAATCAAGTGTTTGCTATCTCAAACTTACCCCCAAGAACGACTAGAGTATTTACTGGTAGATAATAACAGTAGCGATCGCACCTTGAGCCTCCTGAAAGAATACACTGAAAATAACCCTGTAATTCATGTTTTGAGGGAAAACCAAATTCAAAGCTCTTACGCTGCGCGTAATATTGGAATTCGGGCTGCTGGGGGTGAAATTGTCGCTTTTACGGATGCTGATTGTCATCCCCAACCCCAATGGTTACACTCGTTAATCCAGCCTTTTAGTGATCCCAGTGTGGTAATTGTCGCTGGTGAAATTACCGCGCTACCAGGCAACAGTATCCTCGAAAAACACGCAGAGCGTCAAGAAACTTTATCCCAAAAGCATACTCTTGCTAATTCCTTTTGTCCTTACGGTCAAACAGCTAATTTAGCAATTCGCCGCATTGCTTTACAAACAGCAGGTTTATTTCGACCATATCTTACCACTGGTGGCGATGCCGACATTTGTTGGCGGATTCTGCGGTCAAATATCGGGGGTTTAGAATTTGCCCCCAATGCAATTATCCAGCACCGCCACCGGGGCACACTCAAGGAATTAGCAAGTCAATGGCGACGCTACGGGCGTTCTAATCGTTATTTACATGAACTGCACGGTGTAGAGTTAATGCCGGAGATAACAGCCCAATATTGCAGTTATCGCTTGGCACGTTGGTTTTTCAAGGAACTACCAAGGGATATTTTGCGAGGGATGGTGGGTAAAGCTACTTTTGTTGATTTATTAAATACTCCCATTGGTTTGTTCACTGCTAGAGCACGTTTTACTGGGCAAAGAGATGCTAAGTTGCCAGAAAATGCTAAGAACATTGATTGGCTTTAACAAGATTGGTGTCATTCTCTACCTATAGGAACGTAAACATAGGGTGAAAGTCTCATTTGCTCCATTCGCCTGTGAGTACAGAAGCTCCAACCTCAGGGTCAGCTTAGTTGGAGTAGTTCACTAAGTGATCAATTTCAACATCAACTGGTTCTAGCAATAGCTGTCAACTTTCGCTAAATTGGAAAGAGGTAAACACAGGGAAAATTCAATGTCAGCACAACTGTTACTGGTAGATGATGAACCAGGATTGCGGGAGGCCGTGAAAGACTACTTACAAGAAAGCGGTTTCAGCGTTCAAGTTGCCAGTAACGCCCGTGAAGGGTGGAATTTAATGCAGCAAAATACACCTGATTTAGTAATTTCTGATATCATGATGCCCCAGGTGGATGGCTATCAGTTCCTCAAACAACTGCGAAATGACCCCCGTTTTCAAACACTTCCAGTTGTATTTTTAACTGCTAAAGGTATGACAGGCGATCGCATACAGGGCTATCAAGCTGGTGTTGATGCCTATTTACCGAAGCCTTTTGATCCAGATGAATTGGTGGCAATTGTTGAAAATTTACTGTCTCGCCGGTTAACTAAGGCTACACCCACTGGTGAAGAAAGCGAAACCATTGACATTGCTGAACTAGCCAATCAAATTGCTCAAATTAAGGCTTTGTTGACTCAAAGAAGTGCAATTTCTCAATCTCCGGCCCCATTTAAAATTGACTTAACCCCCAGAGAGCAAAGTGTTTTAAATTTGGTAGCTGAAGGCTTGATGAACAAAGAAATCGCTCGTCGTTTAGAAACCAGTGTCCGTAATGTCGAAAAATACGTCAGTCGTTTGTTTAGTAAAACTGGCACTAATAGCCGCACTGAGTTAGTTCGTTTCGCATTGGAACACGGTCTGACTAACTAGTGCATATTTTTTTCTAGACTCAAATTAAGGCAGTGTATTGTCCTGCATGACAACACACCCAACAAATGTTAATTGACTTATCTTTTAATGTTTTCTGCTCTGGCAACATAGCAAAGCGCTTCATCCATGGGATTACGGACGTAAATTGACGTAGATTTTAGTTATACCTTTATCTGTTCAGAAGTTGAGTATGATTCCTGATTTGCCTAGATAGCTCCTACTGAAACATACATTATGTCAAAAAAAATCTTTCATGCCAATTAAATGAGCAAAATACTGAAAAAGTAGACACACCATTATAACTGACTGCCAATCTAGTAGATGCTTTCTTTTATTTTTCAAAGAATAGATCAACTTTAGGCTTTGCACTGGGTTTATGTTTATACCAGCTAACTATCTGTTAGAACACATAAACATATGAACTAACTTGACAATAATTGAGCATTTGATACTTAATTCATGATTGTGCTGTTATTCAATGACAGCTTTACATTGTCAGATTTTTAACTATTGACTATTGTCAACAGCATTACGTAAGCGCATTAGCTGGCGACGCATTTGAGGGGAAGCTTTAAACTCAGATACTTCCTGTGCTTTAACAGATGCTTGTAGCGTCTCTAGAAAATCATCAGAGCCTTCGGTCAAAGCGTCTAGCAAAACCTGTAACAGCTGCTCACGATCGCCCAATAGACTTTTTTCTTCAATCAAACGGAATTTGAGATGTATTTCGCATTCATAAACACCTACTTCGATATTATTTTTTTGGCGCGGTAATGCTTTTGAGTTCATAATTTTGAGATTAGGTTACTTGATGGTCATAAGGGTGAGGAACTATATCCCCAGATCAAATCCTTTATATTTTTTGTATCCACAGTGCTGGATTAAAAATTTGTCTTCGATCCATAACAGTTGTATTCTATATTGACTCTCCTGTGTTTTTTCTAGCTAGTCTTAAAACGTTAGGCGGTGATCTTCCTGAGGCAAATATGCTTCGAGGCAAATTATAACTATTATTCAGTCTTTGATATCTTATACAATAAAGTTTTTGTAAGAACTTGTCCAAGCTTTTTAAAGGTTTTTACATCAACTGGATGCTTTAATTATTAATAGTTTGAGTTTTTACTTTATTTCTAGTATTTTTACGTAAGTTTAATTGATAATAATTGAGTTTTTATGATAGCCAGAGCTAGTTGTAGAATGATTCCGTAAAATTACTTGATGTACCTTTTGTTCAACTTGAAAATTGCAAAATCTTCATGAAAAAATTTAAGAATAAATCAGTGGATAGACTAAATGATCAGGGCAGAACAGTAGGTTTGCCTTCCCTGATGCTAATTAGCGGTCATTTAAGCCCTCGCATAAGGTCTAGAATAAATTTAGTGTAATTCAACTAAACCTTACACCCTTTTATGGACAACCCGATGCTGCTCAAGTCCACAACTCGGCATATCCGAATTTTCGCGGCGGAAATTGACCGAGATGGCGAACTGATTCCTAGTAATCAAGTCTTAACGTTAGATGTTGACCCGGACAACGAATTCAATTGGAATGAAGACGCTCTACAAAAGGTTTATCGCCAGTTTGATCAACTGGTAGAAGCATCTAGTGGCGCTGATTTAACAGATTACAACTTACGCCGCATGGGATCAGACTTGGAGCATTATCTGCGATCGCTCCTGCAAAAAGGTGAAATCAGCTACAATCTTTCTGGTCGTGTTGCTAACTATAGCATGGGACTGCCCCAAGTCGTTGCCGACGAAAATGAGTAGAGGTTTTTAACTCCCAATCCCTTGGGGCATGGTAGCCTACCACGCCCCGTAACTAAATTCCAAGAAAAAATCGCAAATTTTATTTGGCTCTTAACACATTTCCCCAGTGGGGTATTACAATTGATATATAAACTTCATGGGTCCGTAACGGTTTCGACAGGTTGGCGAACGCTACTCTGTGATGCAGGTCGAGAGTGAGTCTCCTCTCGAAAATCAAAGGCTCAAAAAAACGTAAATGCGAATAACATCGTAAAATTTGCTCGTAAGCCTGCTACTGTAGCAGTTGCCTAATTACCTCTTATAGGTTCGAGCGTCTCTAGTTTGACTCCGTTAAGGACTGGAGACCAACCCCCAACGGACGCTCTAACAAGTGTTCTCTGGTTGGCTTGTTAGCTAAGAGTTAATCAGAGCATCCTACGTTCGGGATAATGAACGATTCCCGCCTTGAGGGTCAGATAGGCTAAATCTGTGAATGAGCGGGGTGTAAATACCCAATTTGGACAGCAGTTCGACTCTGCTCGGATCCACTAAAAATAAAAAGGAAATCCACCTAAACCTATTGTTTGGTGGATTTCCTTTTTACTCAAAAAAATTAAATAACTGATGTTCTAGAGCTTCTCGTTGTAGAGGATAGTCCTTTTTTTTCAGAAATTCATAATTTATGTTCTGGGTATGTTGAGGATTTGCTATCAAAGGTTTCTAGGATAATTGTCAAGCCAAGAAACCAGGTAAAAAGGGATTCCCAAGTTTTTGATACTTGGGCGATAGCAGTTGCACCAAGCCATACATCTCAAGATTGTGATGTTTGTGGAAGACGGGTTAAAAAGTCGTTGTCTACTCCTACTGACAAATGCCATTCTTGGGGGGCAATTATGCGCCGTGACCACGGTGCAGCGATTATAATTTTGAACAAAGGACTAAAAAGTACTGTGGATACCACAGAATCTAAAGCTTATGGACAGAACGACTTCTATTTAGGAGGGGAAACTCCTGTAGACAAGTCGGCTGAATGAAACAAAAATCCCACCCTTTGAAGGGGTGGGAGGGTCAATTCGAGATTCGCTAAGAGTATTCGATTAGTAGTTTTCTAATTCTCAGGCAGTGATAATGAACTTGGCTTGCTTTCGGTGGTTGGAACTACCACAGGAGGAGAATCTAATCGTTTTGCTGGCGCAGGTGATGGTTCTCTTGGTGGAATGATTGGATTTGATGGCCTCGCAGCCGGGGATGAGGTGGAATCTCGTTTAGTGGTGGGTAGATTATTTTCTGGCGATGGTGGGGGCGAAACCTGACGAGTGTCGCGAATTTCTCGCAGCCTTTCTACTAATGATGGTGTGGGAGGAATGCTAGGTATGGTTCTGGGTTTGGTAGCAGTGGGTTTTCCTTGAGTTTGCGTCGGTTTTCGTTGACTTTCGATGTTGGTGCTAGTGGTAGTGAGAGTTTGTTCTTTAGCAACAGGAATATAACGCTGGCCTTGTCTGGGAGTTCTGACTTGTACAGAGTTAGGAGGCGAAGATGCGGGAGGATTTTGTCTGTTGTTTTCTTCTTCCTCAGATAAAGATGGGGAATCAGCTGATGGTTTTTCTGTTTCCGGCTTAATTGTAGGCTTTTCTAACACAGATGTGGAAGATGACTGTGGCTGAGAATTAGAAAATAACTTGGTGATGCCAAAACCTGTTGTGCCAGCAATAAAAGCTACACTTACAGCTATGAATATTTGATAAGCTTTTTGTTTTGGAAGTTTTAATAATTGTTTCTGGGGACTGTTGCAGTTTTTTTGGGGTAATTTTTTTCCTGGCTCCTGGACGGGTAAAACTATAGTTGGCACCGCCTGAGTGGGAACTGGATTATTAATATTGATTTTACTTTCAGGTAATAATTGCAACCATTGTGCCACTGTTGCTGGGCGAAATTGAGATTCTATAGCCATACCACGCATGATTGCTTGATTAACTGCTGCACTGAGCTGCGGTTGCAGTTCGCGGGGAGAGGGCATTTTTTCGCGATCGCGCAATAATGCTGGCAAAGGAACTTGTCCTGTTAACAGGGCATACAAAGTTGCTGCCAAACCATAAACATCTGTCGCTGGCGTGCGTGAGGCTTGGGTCAAGTATTGTTCTAGGGGTGCATAGCCTTCAGAAACCATGCCAGTATGAGTTTGCCTAACACCATTATTAAATTCCCGGGCAATGCCAAAATCAATCAGCACTACTTCCTGACTTCCTTTGCGGAGGATAATATTATCTGGTTTAATATCCCGGTGCAGCAAGCCATTATTATGTATTACTTGCAATGCTGACCCAATTTGACGAATATAGTGAATTGCTGTGGGTTCCGGTAACGGTATTGCTGGCAATACAAATGCTTCTCCTAGAGTATCTCCACGAACATATTCCATTACCATGTAAGGCAGTCCATTTTCAATAAAAAAGTCACTGACCCGGACAATATGAGGATGGATACAAGTTGCCAATCTTCTGGCTTCATCTTGGAATTGGCGCTCAAACTTGGCAAAATCAGGATGTTGGCGGAGTTTTTCATTAATAGTTTTCATAACTACTTCTTGACCTAAGTAGTTGTGAGTGGCCTTAAAGGTAATGCCAAAGCCACCACGGCCAATTTCTTGGATTAGGGTATATTTGCCATCCTGCAAAGTTGTGCCTGCTAACATAGGAGGTACTAAATACTAAGTGCTAAGTAAGCCAATATATTGATTTTTGAGTTTTCATGCAATTCCAGGTCGCCAGTTTTTCCCATATTTTGATACAGGAATTTTTTATATTTTCAACTCCCGAAGTGGAAAACCTCTCGCTTATATTAACAGCTTTGTCTGCTACATAAAAGCTAGACAAGTCTAGATATTTATTTCTTGTTTAAATGGGAGGATGGGAGGGGTTATCCCTCGGTAAGCTTTGACGCTTTAGCCAAAGGCCATAAGTTAATCGCCGCTTTCAGTCCCTGTCCATGGAATGTCCATAACTTCCACAGTTGTACATTCTTTCCTTGTCTCTGTGGAAGGATAAGAAAGTTTAAGCGAAGCATTGTTATTAAAATCTCTGCCCTATACCTACATGTACTTTGCTTTCTCCTTGGTCATTAATGCCATAGTCCGCGCGAATTAACCCCAGAGGTGAGTTTACACGTACTCCAGCACCATAGCCAAAACCATGACCAGGTTTACCTCGTAGGCCGGCAGGATCTCCGATGACAGTTTTACCAGAGCCTAGGTCTGAGGCAAAGTCAGCAAATACCACACCCCCTAAAACCTGCACAATGGGGAAGCGGTATTCTGCGCTAGCTAAGACATAAGTGCGAGCACTACCAACTTCTCCGTTATCGTAACCCCGGACGGAATTAGCACCACCCAAGTTAAAGCTTTCATAAGCTGGTAAATTACCAATTACTGTACCAGCTTGAAAATTGACGGCAAAGACTTGCGGCTGGTTATTATTGGTGTTGAATAACTGTACTGGTACATACTGGGTGTAGTTAGCCTTGAGGCGATTCATGGCTATATTACCTTGACCAATGGGTACAGATTGTTCGGTACTTAAAGTTACTAAAGAACCTTGAGTAGGATTCAAAGTATTATCTCGTTGATCTTGGGAGGCGCTAAAGGATAGCGTAGCCAAATCATCGATACCTGTGCTACTTGCGGAAAGGCGATTGCCTTGTTTGTCCCTTGAGGTAATATTACCTTGGCGATCGCGAATGGTGGTGCGAGTGTAGTTAAATCCCAAGGTGGTATCCCAATGAGCAAGGGGTTGCTGAAAGCTGATACCAGCGCCAATCTGACCTTCCCGCACTTTGTCGCCATTAGGTAGTGTAATCTTGTCATCCAAGGTTGCGGAAAGTTCCCGGCGACGGAAAGCATTAATTGTGTACCCTATGCGGTCAGGTTCAGTGGGACGATAAGGACTGGTAAATTTAGTATTAAATTGCAAATCATTACGACTCATGGCTACATTGAGAGCCAAATTATCATTAACACCACCAATATTTTGGTCTTGATAGCTGAATGTACCTAACAATCCCAAGTCAGCGTTAAAGCTACCACCTAAGTTAATGGCACGTGCTCCCAATTCTTTGAGTTCATAAACTAAATTAACTTTGTTGGTATCACCTTCAAGGGCAACATTGACAATTTCAAATAAACCTGTGCGATATAGATTCTGTACATCTTGGCGCAGAATATTTTCTTGAAAAATTTGCCCTGATTTGAGTCGTAACTGCTTGCTGATAAAATCAGGCTGGGTGCGTCCTTTTACTGGTTGACCTTTGCTATCAATGGTTTGACCGTCGTCATTAATAAAGCGAAATTTAATGTCACCCACTAAACCTTCAGCCACATTGACTTTGAGAATGCCTTCGTGGTTGGGTTTAATGGATACCACGCTTGCTAGCTGATAACCTCTGTCGGCGTACCATTGATTAATTTGCTGTACAATTTCTGTTAGTTTTTCTGGACTGATAGGTTTACCAATTTGTGATTGAAAACTTTCTTGGGCTACCTGATAAGTGAGTATTTTGGCACCGGAAAGTTGCAGCGATCGTACCACTACTGGTTGCAGTTGATATACTACATCTAAGCCATTGTGGTTGGTGGTGGTATTAACCTTAGCACTAGCAAATAAACCTGTTTCCAAAATGGCTGCAATATCGCTTTTGATATGATTTTGACTGACTTCTTTACCTACTTCGGTTTTAATGACTTGGCGGACAATCTCTTGTAATTCCTGAGTAGCTCCTACTATTTGGATATCTGTAGCAGTTACTACTAAGTTTTCATCAGTGCTACAGGGGCAAATAGTATTTTTTGGTACGCTTATTTGTCCAATTATAGAATTTTGAGAAAATTGTTGAGTAGCTATGGTTTCTGGAGATGCTATCGCCTCAATTCCTGTCGGTTTTTCTTCAATAACTGGTACTAGTGAACTTTTAGCGGGTTCATCCTGAGAAGCAACTGTAATGGATGTAGCCGTTGCTGGTTGTATAAGATTGCTAGTGGCCAAGGTGGCCAAAGCAAAAATTGCACCAGAAGAAATCTGCATAATAAAATTTAATCTAATTAACTGGTAGTTAGTTGTAGTGAGGTGACTGAATGAGGATCATAGTAACTTCCAGCTACTTGGCAGGTTGATATCCTCACTGATACCTCTTGTGGGAACAGACAGTTAATTTTAAGATTTTGTTTCTGAATCATTATTCGCCATTGACGGCATTTTTATGAACAAAATATTGTCATTATCGCCAGAGGCAACTTCTCGTTTGCAGTTATTGGTTTTAAGCAATGGTCATGGAGAAGATGTAATTGCTGTGAGGATTTTGCAGGAATTGCAGCAACTAGAAAATTCACCAGATATTTTTGCATTACCTTTGGTGGGTGAAGGGCTTGCTTACCAACAGTTAGGTATACCCTGTATTGGTGCAGTACGTACTATGCCTTCTGGGGGCTTTATTTATATGGATGGACGGCAATTACTTAGGGATGTGCGTGGGGGTTTGCTGCAACTTACCGTAAATCAAATTCAGGCTGTTCGTCGTTGGGTACGTTACCAAGAAAAATTGGGTAACAAGAGAGGTATTTTGGCTGTAGGGGATATTGTTCCTTTGTTATTTGGGGCTTTTAGTGGTGCTGACTATGCTTTTGTGGGTACGGCAAAATCAGAGTATTACGTGCGAGATGAAGTGGGACTATTACCCAGGAAATCAAAAGGTGCTCGTTGGGAAAACTTTTCTGGATCAATTTATCATCCTTGGGAACGTTGGTTGATGAGTTCTCGCCGTTGTCAGGCTGTTTTCCCTAGAGATGGGTTGACTACGGAAATATTACAAAAGTGGTCAATTCCGGCTTTTGATTTGGGTAATCCTATGATGGATGGTCTGGAACCAAAGTGGTTTTCAGCCAAGTTTGATACTTCCCCGGCCCATGGGCAAGAAACAGCTAAACCGTTAGTAATCACTTTATTACCTGGTTCCCGTCCCCCGGAGGCTTACGGGAACTGGGAAATGATCATGGTTGCTGTGTCTACATTGATGGCTAGTTTCTCAGAACAAAATTCAGTTTTATACAGTGCTGGCAATGTGGTATTCTTGGGTGCTATTGCCCCTGGTTTAGATGCAAATATTCTCTCGCAAACTGTTACAAACCAAGGCTGGGAAAGCCACCCAGAAGCTCCCATTCCCATTGCTGATCCTGGCGCTTTGATATTTAAGCAAACAAAAGGTTATATTATACTGACACAACAAGCCTATGGTGATTGTTTATATTGGGGGGATTTAGCGATCGCCATGGCTGGGACAGCAACGGAACAGTTTGTCGGTTTAGGCAAGCCCGCCATCGCCATTCTGGGTAAGGGGCCACAATATAACCCAGCTTTTGCTGAAGCTCAAAGCCGACTTTTAGGAGCCTCTTTGCTTTTAGTAGACAGTCCCAGACAAGTTCCCCAAGTGGTGCTATCGCTGTGGAAAAATCCTGACAGTTTGCAAATAATTGCTGAGAACGGAATCCGGCGCATGGGTAAGCCAGGGGCTGCACGTAGGATTGCTGATTGTTTACTCGAAAAATTGGGCTAGTTGAGACTTTAAATTTTGATCCCTTGTGGAGGAATGGCCATCTACCCAGATTTGCTAGCAAGTCTGGGCAAGGTCGCGAGTGTTAACCAACTAAACCGGAACGCAAAGCGCGTACTGCCGCTTGGGTGCGATCATCAGCACAGAGTTTGTTTAAGATGTTGCGAACATGAGTTTTTACTGTACCCACTGTGATGTATAGTTTTTCAGCAATTTGTCCATTGCTGCATCCAGCAACAATTAACTCTAAAATTTCCAATTCGCGTTGAGTTAGAGGATAGGTTTCTAAAACTTGTTCGTATTCCGTGGCCAATGCCTCAATTTTGACTGTTTTCTGTTTATCGCTAGGTTGAGTTTCCCCGGGAATACTTTGACGCATTTTTCTTAGTACCACATTGGCGATGGCTGGATCAATCCAAGAGTTACCGCCATAAGTTGCTTGTATTGCCTCGGTTAATTTATTAATGCTTGTCTCTTTCATGTAATAAGAATCTGCACCTGCGGCAAAAGCTGCCAGTACGGCATCTTCTGTGTTATCCATGGTCAAAATGAGAATTTTTGTGGCGGTTTGGCCGGTTTCTGCCTGGTAGCGTCTAAATTTGCGGGTGAGTTCAATGCCATCCATATCTGGCAAGCCAATATCTATCACCGCCACGTCTGGTTTAGCCGTTTCCAAAAGTTTTAGTCCTTGAGTGGCATTTGGTGCTTCACCAATTACTCTGAGAGCGCTGTGAGATTGTAATGCGGCTCTTAATCCCATTCTAGTCAAGTCATGATCTTCAATTAAAATAATGCTTATTTCACTCATTGCTATACTCGCTCTTGATAATTGCATTTTGTAGAATATGACCTTTTTTAAATAGTTTATCTGATTTTCCCAAACCAAAGGTAGATGATATTTTCACGATTCGGCATCCCTCGATAGAAGTAGTAAATATGCCGATTTTTCACTCTAAATTGTATTCAAAATCTAGCTAAAGATATATCGTCATTTTCCCAACAAACATGGAATATTAAGACCAGTTATAATTTGTGTGATATCTCCAGGAGTAGAAAGTCGTTTCATACTATTGTAAAGCTTTAATAAACATTGAAATAAATGAATAAATCAAAAGAATTTCAACATTGTGTACTAAAGAGTATAGTACAAGTGTGCTGTATCACAGCAGATGATGGTCATGCTACTTCCCAGTTGTCTCAGAATCAAATTTTTGTAAGTTTTCTCACTGTGTAAATTGGCGATGGCCAAGAAAATACAGACATGGTGCTAGACCTCGTGGAAAAACTGTGCAAAGAGAAGAAAACATGACTATTTTGGATTACATGACTTCCATGAACAGTGCTTTTGGCTTGACTTGCCCTCAGTAACGGGGTGAGTAAAGCTCCTCAAGCTTACGGCACAAGATTTTGGTACGTAACTCTCACTAATGACTGAGGACGCGCGTTAGCCCACTAATTTACAATCGTTTTGAGGGTTAACCAAGTATTTTATCTGACTTTATGTCGATTTCCTCTACTTGAGTAGCTAGCGATAGTACATTCACAGCAACTTCGGTAGTTGTGGTCACGAATCAAACTAGGATTAAGACAGAGTGGAGGCTGAAAAATTAACTGAAAAATTAACTGAAAAATTAGCTGAAAAATTAAAAGTTACTGGCTATATATATTTTTAAGCCTGTGACCTGCACTAATTTTGGAGAAAGTATGGCATTAGTGAATAAACATTGGGTAGCATACAAAATTTCTTAGTCAATCACATCCCAGGTGGGTACTATTGTGATTTTTGAGAATTTGAGTATAAAAATTAAACGCCATAAAGTAGACGGCAAAACCTGATCAAAATCAAAACCATATCTGAAATCCAAATTATTTAGTGGGATAGCTTGAAAATAGAGATACCATACATCAACCTGTATTTGACAGCGAAAATAAAAACCAATGAAAGAAACGCTGAGAATTTTGGTTGTAGACGATGATGAAGTAGAACGCATGGCAGTGCGTCAGGCTTTGACTCAAGCAGGTATTTGCATGGAACTGAGTGAGCTTACTGATGGACGTCATGCATTAGCTGCTTTGAGAGATACTACTTATGATTGTGTTTTCCTCGATTATCGTTTGCCAGGTCAGGACGCTTTGGCACTGATAGAAAGACTACGTTCTTCGGAAATCAAAGTTCCCTTAGTAGTCCTAACCGCCCAGAGAGATGAAGAAATCGCTGTCGAGTTGATGAAAGCTGGTGCTACAGACTATCTTTCTAAGTCTAAGGTATGTTCAGAAACTTTAGCCCGAGTTTTACGCCATGCCATTCGGATACACCGCGCTGAAATGGAGACAGCATTGGTAAACCAGCAACTCAGAGAAACTAATGAACAGCTGGTGTGTAAGAATCAAGAATTAGAAAAACAAAGACAACAAATTCAGTTGCAAAACTTCAAGCTATTGGAAGCATCACGCTTGAAATCACAGTTTCTGGCTACTATGTCTCATGAGCTGCGGACTCCGATGAATGCCATTATTGGGTTTTCCCAAATATTATTGCGCCCAAAGTTCGGTAAGCTGACCAATCAGCAAACAGACATGGTAGAGCGAATATTGAACAATGGCAAACAGTTGCTGATGTTGTTAAATGAAGTTCTTGACTTTTCTAAGTTGGAAGGAGGACGACTAGAGTTAAAGCCGGAATTATTCGATTTAACAAAAACTATCAATATCGTCCTTGGGGAAATGCGTTCTCTGGCTGAAGCAAAAAAATTGTCTTTGCGAGTCGATATTGATATGGAACATGCCCTAATATTTAATGACTCAACGCGTGTGCGGCAGATTTTAATAAATTTATTATCGAATGCCATTAAATTCACAGATTCTGGTTATATTTGGATTGAAGTTAAAGAACTGCCTCAAAACCAGTTGGCAATCACGGTTCGGGATACAGGGATTGGTATAGCTCCCAGAGATTTTCAACATATTTTTGAACCTTTTCGCCAAGTGGATCAAAGTATTACGCGCAAATATCCCGGTACAGGACTAGGTTTAGCAATCATAGATTCCTTGGTGCAAATGATGGGGGGCAAAATTACTTTGGAAAGTCAACTGGGGGTTGGTTCTATATTTAGAATTGAAATACCAAGGCAACTATCGTCACCAACTACAGTGGCCAACCTTGCAGCTTTAAATTTGCATGGTCACGAGATTTTTTGCTCTGTGCAAAACCCTAATCCATCTCCACCGAAATCTAGCAAAGCATCCATGGGTTTTCCCAATGTCAAACTATAAATTATTGTCATAAACCGTTGATAAACCATGTCTGTTGTGGAAAAGCTGAAAATTGATCGTATTCTCGCCGTTGATGATACTAAAGATAATCTCATTTTGGTTCAGACAATTTTAGAAAGTGAGGGATATGAGATTGATTTAATTGCAGATGGTATGACAGCCTTGCAGCAAATTGAACAATCTCCACCAGACCTAATTTTGCTAGATGTGATGATGCCAGGAATTGATGGTTATGAAGTCACTCGGCGAATTCGCAACAATCCCAACCTAAATGTTAACTATATTCCCATTTTGCTCATCACTGCCTTTCATGAATCCAGTGTGGTGGAAGGGTTGGACGCTGGTGCAGATGATTTTATTCGTAAACCATTTGATACAGATGAACTGTTGGCCAGAGTGCGTTCGCTGCTGCGTCTCAAACATAGTTTAGACGAACAAAAAAAAATGGCCCGTCAGCGCGAAGATTTTGTTTCGCGTTTAACTCATGATTTGCGTACTCCGCTAGTAGCTGCTGACCGAATGCTGGGTTTGTTTCAAGAGGAAACATTCTGTAAAATTTCCCCAGAAATGAAACAAGCGATCGCCGTGATGATACGCAGTAATCAGAATTTAATGCAGATGGTGAACACCTTATTAGAAGTCTATCGCTTCGAGGCAGGTAAAAAGACCTTAAACGATGAGGAATGTAATTTACCAGAAATTGTTGAAGAAGTTACTAGCGAACTCACTCCTCTTGCTACTGAGAAAAACTTGGCTCTCAAAATAGATACGAGTCAGTTAGATTTACAAAAAGAAGGGGCTGGTGTAGTAATGGGGGATTCCCTGGAATTGCGACGTGTATTTAACAACTTAATTGGCAACGCCATCAAGTTTACAGACACAGGAGGGATAGAAGTTTCTATTTGGGAAAAATCAGGTAATTCTCAAGGTAAAGATTGCGTAATTATCGAGGTTACAGACACTGGTTATGGAATTGCGCCCGAAGATCAAGCCACTGTTTTTGAAAGATTTCGTCCCGGTAGAAACAAACGCTCTGGTAGTGGTTTAGGTCTGCACCTATCGAGTCGAATTGTAGAAGCCCACGGTGGTAAAATTGCACTTAACTCCGAACTTGGGCGAGGTAGTGTATTCACAGTCACCTTACCAAAATATAGTAGTCATTAATCATTGGGCTATACTCAGCATAATCATCGATGATTGAGTTAATTTTCGTCTTCTTACTTAGTAGTCAGCACTTTTAATAGTCGAGGGAGAGTTGAGCTTGTTGTCTAGCAAGCGGGAAATTATGGCCTCTAGATCCTCAATCATGTAAGGTTTACTGATGTAATCGTCAAAGCCAGCCGAGAGGAGGCGTTCTCGATCCTCCCTAGTGGCTAAAGCCGTAACTGCAATCACTGGAATCCCGCAAGTTAGCGGTTCTTGTTTTAAATAATGCACAACATCAGTTCCGCTAAGACCTGGTAATAAAATGTCTAACATGATCAGGTCCGGCTGATGCTCTTTTGCCACCGGTAAGGTAGTGGAGCTGTCGGATTGACAAATGAATCTACAGCCAAGTGACTCAAGTGCATAACCAATTAGAAGTAGACTGTCATCATGATCTTCCACTACCAAGATTAATGGCTGGTGAGGGTTTTGCTTCCTTTCATCACTTATGAATGAATGTGCCAGATACATCTCTTCTCCAGAAGATTGAATTAGGATTTATCGTATTCTTTGAGATAATAACAGAGACATCCTGGGAGGATGGAATGGATCTGAGCAGGATTGGCTCAAGTTCTGCCTTTGCCTAGTTGACCATTCCTACTTAGGTAAAAAACATGGGCAAAAGAAAGGTTCAAACTATAGGATGAGCAACTACTTCTCGATTATACGCAAAATTACAGAATATTTTTCGCCGAATTTATAATAACTGGATATAACAATTGTAATTCACTGTAGTATATCTAGTGCTACTTATTTCCGTAGAGTTAAGGTTACAGTAGCGTTACTAGAGTTTGAGACGATTTTCAATTCCTGACCGTTACTAAGCTTTTGTTTGAACTTTAACTCATCTTAACCACTGTCCTCCTTTGTACTTGAGTTTGAATCTAACACCAGAATTCCCTGGAAATTGTCCATAAAATAATGATATTCGGTTTTAGGTAATCTCGGACTTTATCCCCAATTTAAGAAGGATATTTCTTTATCTACCAAGGATTCTAGCTTGTTACCCCATACTTTTCGTGTAATGATAAATGGTCAATCAGTTCAACAAATAAAACTACTATCCCTCCAGGTTTGATCTGAGGTGGAGAGAATTTTCAGCATCTCTCCACAGGTGCCCAGTTGCCAAAAAAATGGATCAAGTCAAACTCAGCAGGAAAAAATTTAACTGATTTTTTTGTTAAATTTTTATGTACTTGACTTTTTTGTATTACAAATGTAGTATATAAAACGTTAATGCAGTCAAGAATCTGAAGTTTAAAATGTCCTAAGACAATGAAAAAATAACTCGACTATCGCTTTGGATCATTTCAGAAATATGGAATTTGATTATTTTAGAAGCAACGAAAGCACTCCTAATAATAACCGTCAAAGTTTACTTACCAGCGGCTGGCGACCATTTCATAGAGAGTTAGACTGGGAATTTTTAGGTAAATTATTATATAACGATACACGGGAATTAACTCAAAAAACCTTGAATTTAGTCAGCAATTTTGCTGAAATATTGGGACGCAATAATTATGCTTGGTGGGCAAATTTGCTGAATGTTGTATCGGATAGTACACAATATGAAGTAGAAAAATTTTGGAACTATATCACCCCTGAACCCAAATCACCGGATCATCGCTACAAAGATATTTTGAGTACAGAGACGCCCATCGTTCAATTTGTAAGTCGTAGCAGCATTCCTATTGATTACGTTCTCAATCGCCTGCAAGAAATTATTGTCTTACGAGTTTTAGAACTATTAGATTGTCCTGACATTATTACTCAGTGTTATTTAGAAAGAGACTTTCATTTCCCTGTAAAAAAATTTGTGAATTGGGAGCGCATAGAAGTTATTAATACAGTGTATGCTTATTGGTCAAAGTACGATACTTGGCTGCAAATTGAATCCTACGAGCGCGGAAAACGTTACTACACTTTAATGTCAACGAATATCTCACCGCTTATCAATAAGGCAACCTATGACTTAGCCGTGATGCTGAGTGGATATCAAAGTCGTGTTGGTAAGGTTCACAGTCAATATTCTATTCGTACTTTTCCAGTAGATATTCAAAATTTTACAGATACAGTACAACAGGCAGTTCTGACTCAAAACCAATTAGCAGTTGTGGTACATGGTGAACCCGGTACAGGTAAAACGGTATGGACTCAGGCAGTGGCAAAGGAAATTATTGTACCTTTAGGGTATGTGATTTTTATTTTAGACCACGATGCCATTGCCAATTTTGTCCCACCCAATTATTTAGAGCGTATTTGCATTATTGTTAACGAGGCTGATAATTTAGCACAAAATCGGGCTTGTGAAGTAGCTCAATATAATAATAAAACAGAACATATTCTGAGTTTGTTAGATGGCACTTTGTACCAGAGTGTAATTGATGATGGTGGGATTCAACTCAATCAGAAATTAGTTGTTTTGATGACTTGCAATACTACTGAAAGGTTAGATCCTGCTATGTTGCGGAAGGGTAGGGTTGATTTAATCTATGAGTTTACTAAGCGATTTGTCTAGTCTATTTGAATGTAAAATCGGCAAGTTGGGGTTTTTGCTAAAATAAGTCACATAAATTAATAGCCTACATTTAATTCTGACTTTGATCTCGATATGACCCCAACAAAAACTCCTTTCCACTCCCATCAAGAAAAAGTTACTCGATTATTTTCTCGCGTCGAATTCAATGA
The DNA here is from genome assembly GCF_029891685.1 of Umezakia ovalisporum Ak1311. Taxonomy (NCBI): domain Bacteria; kingdom Bacillati; phylum Cyanobacteriota; class Cyanophyceae; order Nostocales; family Nodulariaceae; genus Umezakia; species Umezakia ovalisporum. Next base: position 23,098 of record NZ_JANQDJ010000005.1, read on the forward strand.
ACAGAAGTTAAGTCATCAACCGGGTAGTGTGTTAGGAAACACGGCGCTGATTGCAGGTACTACAGTTGGTGCTGGTATTCTGGCACTACCTGCGGTAACTCTACCATCTGGGGTTTTGCCATCCACAGTGTTGTTAATTACTGTGTGGCTGTACACTGTCGTTTCTGGTCTGTTGCTGGCAGAGGTTTGTGTCAATGCTATGCGTCTAGAAGGGCGTTTGAGTATCGGTCTGTTAGCAATGGTTGAGAAAACTTTGGGCTTTGTGGGTGCGCGAATTGTCGGCGCTGCATATCTGTTTTTACACTATGCTTTGCTGGTGGCTTATATGACTGAAGGGGGAAAAATTTTAGTCTCTGGGGTTTCTCATGTATGGGGAATACAAAATATTCCTCCAGCTTGGGTGGGGACTATAACTTTCACCTTGTTATTTGGTGGTTTGATGTATGTGGGACGAGAAAAATTAATTGAAAAACTCAACAACGCTTTTGTAGCAATTGTGATTACTTCATTCCTCGGACTATTGTTTCTGGGAGGAGGACAAGTTAAGAGTATGCAACTGTTGACTCAGAACTGGACGGCTTTAGGGGGTGCTGTCTCAGTGATGTTGGTGGCGTTGTTTTTCCACAATGTTGTCCCAGTGGTTGTTACTCAGTTGGAAGGAGATATTCCCAAAATTCGCCAGTCTATTATTGTTGGTTCTTTCATTCCTTTAATTATGTTCTTGGCGTGGAATACCGTAATTTTGGGAAGTGTGAGTTTGGGTACTGTACAAAGTACAGGTAAATTTGACCCTGTGGAAATATTGCGGGCTGGTGGTGCTGGGGAATGGTTGGCAGTGTTGTTGTCTATTTTCTCTGAGTTTGCCATCGCTACTTCATTTATTGGTTTTGTGTATGGGTTGCTAGATTTCTTTCAAGATATCTTCCCCCTCGCACAGGCTAAACCTTCCATTAGGCTACCGCTTTATTCACTGATTTTGTTACCTCCCATGAGTTTGGGGACAATTAATCCCAGTATTTTCTTTAGCGCTCTAGATTTTGCGGGAACATTAAGTATTTCAGTTTTAGGCGGGATAATTCCGGCCTTAATGACTTGGAAGCAACGTCAAGAACAACAGTTAAACAATATTAATCAACGTATTGTCCCTGGTGGTAAGGTGGGGTTGATCATCATGATGGTAATTGCATCAGTTTTGATTATCAAACAAATACTAGCAATGAGTGAGTGGATTTGACGCTCTCCTCACTTTTAGTAAGGAGATTCACACGTCGAATGTAGAATCTCCGTGGCTTTAGCCCAGAGAGTGTCAAATTGGGGAGGAACTATTTCCCAAACCTAACCTGTCGAGAATAAAAGCGTCTTCAAAAGCTAGTTCTCGCAAGCTTTCATAACGTCCAGATGCACCGCTATGTCCCGCACCCATATTGGTTTTTAGCAGTAGAATATTATTATCTGTTTTCAGTTCCCGGAGTTTGGCTGTCCATTTTGCTGGTTCCCAGTACTTGACGCGAGAATCATTTAAACCGGCGGTAATTAATAAATCTGGGTAATTCTTGATTTCGACGTTATCGTAGGGTGAGTAAGATTTCATGTAGTCATAATAAACTTTGTCATTGGGATTACCCCATTCTTCCCATTCCATGGCCGATAGGGGTAGGGAGGTATCGAGAATTGTTGTCACTACATCGACAAAGGGGACATTGGCTACTACGGCTTTGAATAAATCAGGACGCATATTCATAACTGCACCCACTAACAAACCCCCTGCACTTGCACCAGTAATCACTAGGCGATCTTTTGCTGTCCAATTTTCAGCAATTAAATACTCTGCACAGGTGATAAAATCGGCAAAGGTATTTTTTTTGTGTAATAATTTTCCTTCTTCATACCACTTTCGCCCCATTTCTTCGCCGCCACGAACATGAGCAATGGCGAATACTATTCCCCGGTTTAATAGCGTTAATCTTGTTGACGAAAATGATGCTTGGTAAGAACAACCATAAGCACCGTATCCTGTGAGTAATAAGGGATTTTTGCCATCTTTTTTAATTGCCTTTTTGTAAACAATAGAGATAGGAATTTTTGTGCCATCTTTAGCAGTAGCGGTTATCCACTCACTTTGATATTGAGTTTGATCGTACTTACCTAATACTTCTGTCTGTTTTTTTAATTCCCTATCATTGGTTTCCATGTTGTAATCAAAAACAGATTGGGGAGTAATTAAAGAAGTGTAATGAAACTGCAATATTTTAGTATTAAACTCTGGGTTGTTTCCTTCATGAAATTCATAAGTTGGTTCTGGAAAAACAATACTATTTTCCTTACCTGTTGATATATTCTGAACCCTTGCAGTTTCTAATCCGCCTTTTCTTTCATAAATTACTAAGTGATTTGCAAATAAGCTGACCCCTAATAGCAGTACATCTTCTCTGTGGGGAATTATAGTTTGCCAATTTTCCTGAAATGGAGCAGATACAGGTGTTTTAACTAATTTAAAATTAGTGGCTTTATGGTTGGTAACAATGTAGAAATCATCATTGTGATGGTCGATTTCATATTCTACTCCCGTAGTTCGTGGGTGAATGAGCTTGAATTCACCTTGGGGATTATTGGCATCTAGATAATGAATTTCTGTAGTGATGCTACTTTGCAAAACCATCAGTATGTATGATTGACTGAGGGTTTTGCTTAGGTATAGATGGAAAATATCATCTTTTTCTTCATATATCAAGACATCTGTTTGTGGTGAAGTTCCTAATGTGTGTTTGAGCAGTTGGTAAGGGCGATTAGCATCATCAATTTTGCTGTAATATCCAGTTTGATTATCGTTAGCCCAGGTAAAGGAAAAATAAGTGTCGGCAATTGTTTCTGGATACAACTGATGTGTATTTAGGTCAAGAAAATACAGCACATATTGCTCTGAACCTGTGGTATCAAAGGAATAAGCTAATATTTGATGATTGGGACTAATGGCAAATACACCTAGTTCAAAAAAATCGTGACCTTGGGCTAATTCATTTTCATCTATTAGTATTTCTTCAGCAGTGTCTAAACTCCCCTTTTTGCGACAATGAATTGGGTAAGCTTTGCCTTCTTCAGTACGTGAATAATAATAATATTCATCTTTACGGAATGGAACTGATAAATCGGTTTCTTGAATCCGGTCCAGCATTTCATTATATATCTGGTTTTGCAGGTCCTCGGTATGCTGCATCATCGCTGCTGTGTAGGCGTTTTCTGCTTCCAGATACTCAATAACTTTCGAGTTATTAAGATTCCGCATCCAAAAGTACTTGTCTATGCGGCGATCGCCATGTAATTCTAAAATCTTTGGCTGTTGTTCAGCAATCGGTGGCGTTACTTTTTTTTGCAAAATATTATTTTGATTCATGATTTTAATTTGTGGCAAATATCTAGCAATTAGCTGTTAGTATGGTAAGGTGAACTGGAATTTTTAGTTGGGGGATGAGAGTTTGTTTTGAGGGTACACAAGCCAATCGCTGGTACAATTGCGAGAATGATAGCCGTAAATCCCTGTTCACTCCAATACAATATGGGAGTGCGACTCACTTCTGGAATTAAATCTTTTACAAGAGACAGGAAGCAGAGGAAAATACTAATGAAGGTGAAAGATAAAAAAGGCAGAAAATTCCACCACCACAGTTGTTTTGCGTAACGGCGCAATACCAACCATTGGCATAGTCCTAGCCAAATTACTGCTAGAATATATAATACTGTTGACAAAATCCCCCCCATAAAGGCTAAATCAGGGGATTCACCTTGATGGAAGGATATGACAACTGAGGAAATATGTTTTACCCGGGGTATCCCGACGCTGTTCACCACCAACCAACCTGTGCTGGTAGCAAGCATCCATAGCAAACCGGAAATGTAGCGATGGAGGACGAGGGCTTGATCTGCGGCAAAAACTACAGCAAACACAATGTTACCGAGGATTTTGACCCGGTGAAAAGAATCAACAGGGAGTAGGTTTCCCAAGGTGCTATTTTCTAAACCCATGGTGGTAATGCCTCCCACAACCCATCCTAAAATGGTCATTAAGGTAAACTGTAAAAAAAACTTTCGTCTTTGGGAAGGGGGTATCAAGAACTTTCCCGAATTTGGGTTAGCTCTAATATCACTTGGACTATTGGATTTAGGTTGCATATTAAGTTAAGTAAAGCGTTAACTATTGTTCCTTAAGGAGAACCTCCTGAAAAACCGTAATCTCAGAATGATAAGCTAAACAATGGCATAAATATAATGACTTAGGATCAAGTGTTAAATGCGTGTTTCGTTAACGGCTCCTCACCTCCTCCGGGTTGCGCGTGGTGAATTAGTAGATCGTCCTCCTGTCTGGATGATGCGACAAGCAGGACGATATATGAAAGCATATCGAGATTTAAGGGAAAAATATCCTTCTTTCCGCGATCGCTCGGAAATTCCTGAAGTGGCCATAGAAATTTCCCTGCAACCTTGGAAAGCATTTCAGCCAGACGGAGTGATTTTATTTTCCGACATTGTAACTCCATTGCCTGGTTTGGGCATTGAGATGGACATTGCGGAAGGTAAGGGCCCAATTATTCACTCACCCCTTCGTAGCCAAGAACAAATTGATAGCCTGGGTCTTTTTGAACCAGAGACATCATTACCGTTTATCAAGACAATATTGCAGGCGTTACGTGAGGAAGTAGGGAATCAGTCAACTGTTTTAGGCTTCGTGGGTGCGCCGTGGACGTTAGCCGCTTATGCAGTGGAGGGTAAAGGCTCCAAAACCTACTCTGTGATTAAAAGTATGGCCTTCTCAGACCCAAGGATGTTACATCGGCTATTAGGTAAATTGGCTGATGCCATTGCGGTTTATGCACGCTATCAAATTGACTGTGGCGCTCAAGTTGTACAAATGTTCGATTCCTGGGCAGGTCAACTCAGCCCCCAAGATTATGATACCTTTGCTTTACCTTATCAACAAAGAGTTTTTAAGCAAGTTAAGCAAACCCATCCTGATACACCTTTAATTTTGCTGGTTAGTGGTAGTGCAGGTGTGCTAGAGAGAATGCCAAAATCTGGTGCAGATGTTGTCACCGTGGATTGGGCTGTAGACATGGCAGAAGCAAGAGCCAGATTAGGCAAACACGTCAAAGTCCAGGGAAATCTTGACCCTGGTGTGTTATTTGGTTCTCAAGAGTTTATCCGCGATCGCATTGTCGATACAGTGCGTAAAGCAGGCAATTGGGGACATATTCTCAATCTTGGTCATGGTGTGCTACCAGAAACTCCAGAAGAAAATGTCGCTTTCTTTTTTGAAACAGCAAAACAACTTAAATCTGTAGGAGTTTAGTTGTATTTCCTGGATTTCTATGGGTTGGGCAAAATGCCCAACCTAACTACAAAACCGTGGCTAAAAAATTAATTATCTAACCACATATGCATGAAGAACAAAAAGTAAAAATCAAAATTTTTAACTGTATTTTTAAACATTGAGTTTTGATTACTAATTTATTCAAGATTTAATATGAACCAAAAACGGATTTTCGTGACTGGTGCAAGCGGTTGCATAGGTCACTACATTACAGAAGCCTTAATTCAAAATACAAATCACGAGTTGTATTTACTGGTCAGAAACCCTGATAAATTGCAAGTTGATAGTCAAGTGCGCCCAGGTATCACTGTGTTACAGGGTGATATGCAAAAAATTAACCTTTTTGCTGATTTACTGGCAACAATTGATACAGCAGTCCTCGCAGCTACGGCTTGGGGTGGTGATCAGACATTTGATATTAATGTTTTCAAGACTGTAGAATTAATCAAAATGCTCCATCCCAAGCGCTGTGAACAAGTAATTTATTTTTCTACAGCTAGTGTTTTAGATCGGTACCATCAACCCCTCAAAGAAGCCGGGGAAGTTGGTACAGATTATATTCGCTCTAAATATGATTGTTTACAAAAAATGTCGCAGCTAGAAATAGCTCCTAAAATTACGAAAGTTTTCCCAACTTTGGTTTTGGGCGGCGATGATAAAAAACCCTATTCTCATCTGACATCGGGAATACCACAGGTAACTAAATATATTGATTTAATTCGCTGTTTGCAGGTAGATGGGAGTTTTCATTTTATCCACGGGGGAGATATTGCCACTGTGGTGCAATATTTAATTGATTATCCACCCCAAGATGATCAACCGCGCCAGTTTGTTTTGGGACAACAAGCGTTAACAGCAAACCAAGCTGTGGAACAAGTCTGCGCTTATCTAGGGAAAAAGATTTACTTTCGCATTCCTCTATCGTTAGCATTAGCTAATTTGATTATTGCTGTATTTCGGATTCAAATGGCTGCTTGGGATAGATTTTGTATGAACTATCGCCATTTTAGCTATGAAAATGTGGTCAATCCTGCTAGTTTTGGTTTGCCTAATTACTGTGCAACTATGAGTGATGTTTTGGAAATTAGTGGTGTAAAGAGGAGAAAAAATTAGTTTTTGTAGGTTGGGTGGTAGCTTGCTTCCCGAAGGATAAGCAGTGAAACCCAACGACTTCGCATAAATGTTGGTTTCTAGCATTGTTAAATTTTTAGTGCTATTTTCAGAGGAAGGGAGTAATTGAGTGGTTAATTTGATCTTTCCCACAGGCGTTGAATTTCTGTATTTATTTGGCTGTTTGACGGTTGTAAGGTGGTGATATTGGGTTTGAATTCTGCACCAGGAATATTTTGATTCCAGGGGCTATTAGGTACTGCTTTGATATCAACGGCGTTATTCACGGGACGGAAACCATACTCAACTAGGATTGCTTGTTGTTGTGGTTGGATGAGAAAATCAAGAAATTTTCCGCCAGCATTGGCAGTGGCGGTATTTACATCCCGACGGGGAATAACGGCGGTAGCGGTGGTTTCAATGGAAGGATCTATATAGTAAATTTGGTAAGATTTGGTTTGGTTAATTTTTGATTGTTGCCAACGATAAAGGGCTATACTTTCATATACTATGGACACATCAGCATCATTGGGTCCTTTGCTAATAAACTCTTGCAGCAGAGTGTCTGTGGAACGGGGTGGCTGGTAAACTGATTTTTTGATCAAACTAAATAGCGATCGCACAGATGGATCATTTAAACTGGCACTGTTAACATTTGTGCCAACTTTCGATTGAGTCCAAAGATTTAATGTTAACTGACCGCTATTAGAACGAGTCGGATCTGTGGTGACAAAATCAAAGCTACCCCAGTCTTTTGCACCGCCTATTTTTTCCCAGCTATTAGCTGTCATTGCTTGTTCAATTCTATGCCATTGAAAGCGTCCATTGGGAAACAAGACTTGGCCGCGTTCTGGCCAAGCAACACCCACTAACATTGTTTTGGCTATTGGTTGCGGAGAATCGTAAAAGGGTTCAGTGTTATTTATCGCTTTGAGACGATTACTTAATTCTGTTAAAATCTCTCCGTTAGCTGGGATTAATATTGTTGGCTTAAAGTCATTTTTTTCATCGATGTAATTATTAACTATTTCTTGAGAACCTTGAAATTTGAGTTCTAATTTAATATTCGGGTTAGCTTGTTCAAATTTTTCTTGTAGTTTTTGCAATGGTTCTTGTAATTCTGTACCGCTAACAATTACTAAGGTTTGTTGCAATCCAGGTAAGGGGGCATAGGTTAATCCTAATGCTGATAAGATAATTGTTACAGAGGTAACTATTTCTCCAGATTTTAATTTGTTATTCATACAATTGCTTGATTTATTTTTTTGAGGGTATGCAAATTATTTTTGAACTAAAAAGTACACATTTTGTTGGAAACTGACCATTTCTTCACTGAGTAGTTGCAGTTGATTAATTTGTTCTGAGTCAGTTAAATCAGCAGTATGTAATTGAGTTTGCAATCGCTGTAATACTCCGGCATAGTCTTGAATTTGGGTACAAAGGCTGACAATTTGGGCAAGGCGAATATCTTGACCCTCTTTTGCCAGTTTGATGTTACGTTGTAAACTTGCTGCTAGTTGATTTAAATTTTGCTTTGCTACACCGGAAGAAAATGGAAGTTTCTGTTCTACTTGGGCTAATTGTTGTTTTAATTCACTGACTGAAAGTAGTGCATTACTTTCTTGTAAACCTTGGCCAAGATTGTCAATTTTTGCGGGAATTTGTACAGCACGTTCACAACTGATTTCTATTGCTGCTAACAGTTCTACATGAAAGGCATCAGTTAACAATCTTTTGGCTTCTAATTTCAATTCATTGGCTTGATTGAGCAAACCTAAAGCTGAAGTTTTTACGGCTTGTAATTCCCGTTCTAATTCAGGATTCTTTAAGTTAAATGACTCTGGTTCACGAGATCGCAAATAACTAGCACCAACCCCGGCAATGCCAGCAGCCAGAGGTAAGATAATTACACTGGGCAATTGCAATAAACGTACACCGACAATCAAAGAAATTCCTCCCGCTAAGACAGCTATGGGATAAGATAGTGGATTTGTCAGTTTCATATTAATTGTTATTACTTTTACAACTTAAAACTCGACTTGTAAATCTGCCATTAGTTGAGCAATAGTATCGGGATTACTCTGGGAATAATAACCACCATTTAATTCAGCAATTTTTTGCAGAGCATCGGGATTAAATTCACCTTCCTTACCGTAACCTAGGGTAAAAAACGATATTCGTTGGTCGGTATTAAAACCACTTTTTTGTAATTCTTGTCCCAGTTGTTCTAGAGAAATCCCAGAGCCAGAATCTTCTCCATCGGTTAATACTACTACTGCATTAATGGCATTTTCACGGAGATTCTGTTGTAACCAATTGCGAGCATAAATAATAGCATCGTATAAGGCTGTACCACCACCTGCCTGAAGTCCATTGACAAATTGTAAACCGCCATCGCGTCCTTCAGGTGTGCCATCCACTAATACTGGCGGTCTAATTTCTGAGTCGAAATCAATTAAAGCTATTTGTTCTTTTGGTCCCAAACTATTGATATAAGTTAATACAGTATTTTGAACTGTTGGTAACTTTGCCCCTGTCATTGAACCGGAAGAATCTACGACTACCACCACCAGTGATGGTTTTTTGGTATCTTCTTGCCAAGATTTCAGCATCGCCTCCACAACTTCTGGTTGGGGTGGGCGTAATGAATCGTATTGTGCTTGTGGGTCAACTCCAAGTTCCGGACTGAATTTTGCTCCTAAAGCAGTTCCTGGTGCACCGGGACGTAAACCCAAACTTGTAGCAATGTTCTGACTTTGAGGCGATCGCAAATACGTGATAAATTTTTCCGCTGCTGCTTTTTCATCAGCACTTACCCAAGGTGCATTGGGCACAATTGCTCGCATATTGGAGCTAAATGTCTTCCGGGGATAAATTGCTTCATAACGCTGTTGTCCTGGTTGTAAATTGGCATTAGCAGCAATCACACTTGACTCGTACACTGAACCGACTGAAGCCCAAAAAGCTCCATTTTTCACCATTGCTTTGGCTAAAGAGTCAGTAGAAACACCATAACGGGTAATTTTATTTTGGATTTGCTGAATTTGCGGCTGAAACTTTTGTACATCATCAACTGTTAATTCTTCTGGACGCTTACCGGATACACTCACAAATTGGGACACAAGAGTTTGTAATCCAGAATTAGAACGAGTTGGTGCAGTGTGAACATAGTTAATTGCAAAAGGTGGCGCAGCTGGATCAATATCACGATGAGTTTTCGCAGTGAGTAGAGATTTATGGATATCAGAAACTTTTCGCAGTCCCGTAACAATATCCTTCTGTGCCATAAACACCATTGGTGTAGTAGCTATCAGTGGTGACTCAATGATTTCAGGAATGTATTTTTGTCCAGGAAAGAGTTGATTAACTTGGTAAATTAACTGACTTTGATAAATTTCTCCGTCCACGGAAACGATAGTGGGAAATTCTGGTGCATCGGCTGTCAATGTTCCTTGCTTTAATTGGGTTGCTTGTGTAACTACCTTCCTGACTACATCACCGCTTCCCAGGGCTTCGCATTGCACCTGAAAATTTGTACCATTTTCTAGTTGAGGTTTTGTAGTGTTAAACTTTTTTGCAGCTTGATTGCAAAAATCTCCTAAAGCGCTACCCACTAACAGGTTGACTTTCAAACCCTCAAAGTTTGCTCCTGAATCGGAAGTATCACCACAAGCTGTTAACAACAAAATACTCAAGGCTGCTGTAACGCTGGTCTTTAATGGACTACATTTAAGAATCATACAGTCCTCAAATGACAATTTATACTTAATTATACTACTATTTATCAGCATAATCAAGGTTAGTAGCAATTGCTTTAGGTACAAAAACCGTTTCCCTGAACAGTATGGAAACAGATCCCATCCCAGAGATTTTACTTTTTGCCATAGGTTTTAAATAGTATTCTGTCAGGTGCAAGACATAAGTTAACCGACTTGACCCATGACATCAGGGATTTATTCCCCAGATGCCCAATGCAACTTGATTTTTATAAATAAAAATGTAACTTAATATATTACATCTAGTCCATGGCTACCGCTTTTTATCGTAGTTTTCAAATAGTTTTATTTCTCTTGGGAACAGAAAGCTGATTTACTAAGTCAGCATAATCTAATTGCCAAGTAAAAAAAATCACGGTAAACTAAGGAAAATTTAATAAAAAGTGAATAATTTAGTTAAAGTTGGGATAACAATCAAAGTGTGAGGATTACTACTATATGCGAATCTTACTGGTATATCCAATATTTCCCAAAACCTTTTGGTCATACGAGAAAATTCTAGAGTTGGTTAATCGCAAGGTTTTGTTACCACCTCTGGGTTTAGTGACGGTGGCGGCAATTCTGCCCCAAGAATGGGAGTTCAAGCTGGTTGATCGCAATATTCGCCCAGTGACAGAAGCAGAATGGGCATGGGCAGATATAGTAATTTTTTCCGCTATGATTGTCCAAAAGCAAGATTTATTAGCACAAATTCAAGCAGCAAAAAGAAGGGGTAAGTTAGTTGCTGTGGGTGGACCTTATCCTACTTCTGTACCTCATGAAGTGGAAAATGTCGGTGCAGATTTTCTCATTCTCGATGAAGGGGAAATTACATTACCCATGTTTATTGAGGCAGTTCAACGGGGAGAAACTTCTGGAGTTTTCCGTGCTACAGAAAAACCAGATGTGACAACTACACCAATTCCTAGGTTTGATTTACTAGACTTTGATGCCTATGACATGATGTCGGTGCAGTTCTCCCGTGGTTGTCCTTTCCAGTGCGAATTTTGTGATATTATTGTCCTCTATGGCCGCAAGCCCCGGACTAAAACCCCTGCACAACTATTAGCAGAGTTGGATTACCTCTATAAGTTGGGTTGGCGCCGTGGTGTATTTATGGTAGATGACAACTTTATTGGTAACAAGCGCAATGTAAAATTGTTACTTAAAGAGTTGAAAGTCTGGATGGCAGAACACCAATATCCTTTCCGCTTTGATACGGAAGCTTCTGTGGATTTGGCACAAGATCCCGAATTGATGGAATTGATGGTGGAATCGGGTTTTGCCGCTGTGTTCTTGGGAATTGAAACACCGGACGAAGATAGTCTGCAATTAACGAAGAAGTTTCAAAATACTCGCACTTCCCTAGCGGAAGCAGTGCAAACCATTATCAAAGCCGGGTTGCGGCCAATGGCTGGTTTTATTATCGGTTTTGATGGCGAAAAAGTAGGCGCAGGCCATCGCATTGTCAAATTTGCGGAACAAGCGGCTATTCCTTCCACCACCTTCGCTATGTTGCAAGCTTTACCCAATACGGCTTTGTGGCATCGTCTGACAAAAGAAGGAAGACTAAGGGAAAATCAAGATGGTAATATCAACCAAACAACGTTGATGAATTTTATTCCTACCCGTCCTTTAGAAGATATTGCCAGAGAATATATCGAGGCGTTCTGCACTTTATATGATCCAGTCAAGTATTTGGATCGTACCTATCGCTGTTTCTTAATGATGGGTACGCCAAAATGGAAAGCCCCAGCTAAAATGCCGGAATGGGTCATTGTCAAGGCGTTATTGATTGTAATTTGGCGACAAGGTATCAAACGCGAAACTCGTTGGAAATTCTGGCATCACTTGTTTAGTATCCTCAAGGCTAACCCAGGAGTTTTAGAACATTATATTGCTACCTGCGCTCACAACGAACATTTCATCGAGTATCGCCAAATTGTCCGGGATCAAATTGAAAGTCAGTTAGCTGAGTATTTGGCACAAGGTGCAGAAAAACCTTACGTCCCTGTAGAAACTCAAAAAGTTGAGGAAAAAACAGAAGCCCTGGCTAGTTAGTTAAAAAAGGCGATCGCAGTGCGTGAAAACTTGATGGTACGCGATCGCTATGCTTTAGGTAATTTCTCCATCATCCATAGTGTATCTATAAGTGAACATCTTTCCCTTTTCTCTCAATGCCTTATTTGATGCTAACTAATGACTTTCTTGATACATTATTTCCTGAAACTGAATCATATCTTTTTGCGGGTCAGCGTGGCTAACTTTTACTAGTAATTGTTCTCCTAATCCCACGGGACGTTTAAAGAACATTGGCAACTGTAAGCCCAAATCTTCTAACAGAATAAGTGCCAAGTTGCTGTCTTCTCGTAGCCACATTAAAACTGTGACGTTCCAAACCTTGTCTGGATGACGGCGCAAATATTCTAAAGCCCAATATCTATTAGTTTGCCGTTCTACCATTGTCACTTCTTGGGTGGTGGAGGAGACTGTGATCATCACTTCTCGAAGTTGTTCTGCTGAAAATGGTAAGACTTCACCTCGTAGGTGGGCTTTTAGTTGAAAGTGAGTGAGTAAGTCACTGTACCGACGGATGGGTGAAGTTGCTTGAGTGTATGTATTTAAACCCAAACCAGCATGACGTAGAGGTGTAATGCTCATTTCGCTTTTGGGCATACAACGACGCATGGCGCAGGCGCGGACAAATCCGGCTGGAAGTAAAAGCAATTCTTCATCCGGGGGTAATTCTGGTTGTGGTTGACCACGGAAAGGCAAGGGGATATTGTGAGCTTGACCGTAACTAGCAGCTACTTCACCCGCCAAAATCATCATCTCCGCTACTAACTGCCGGGATAAGGAATCATCTAAGATATCAATGTTGATCTCGTCGTTTTTGACTTTGATCATTGCTTCCGGCATGTTGATGCTGATGGCTCCTTGATTATACCGCCAAGATTTCCGCTTCTGTGCCCAGTTGGCGATGGCCTCAATTTCTGGTTCTGCTTGTACACCCAATTCCAGCATTTCATCTACATCTTCGTAGGTCAGGCGATAAGTGGGCTTAATGAAACTAGGATGAATAGTGTAATCTTTTACTGCCCCGGTTTCGTCTAAAACCACGCCGAAACTCAAGGCGCAAGAAACCCTACCCTGTATCAAACTCATGGGGCCAGTGGCCAATAGCTCTGGGAACATAGGAATGATACCGGTGGGTAAATAAACTGTACTTCCCCGTTTTCTGGCTTCCATGTCTAACTCATCTTCTGGTTCTAACCACCGGGTGGGATCAGCAATATGCACCCACAATCTTTCTCGCCCCTCTGAAAGTAATTCCCAACTTAGACCATCATCTATTTCTGTAGTGCTTTCATCATCAATTGTGTAGACTTTTAAATGAGACAAATCTAGGCGATTTGTATCTAAGTCAGTGGGTGGGAAATCTAAACGTTGTTGCGCCACTTCTAATACCTTGCTAGGAAACTGAACCGGAATTGACGAACGACGCAGAAACAAGTTTTCATAGGCATCCCACCAACCCAAATCTATTAACAGCTGAAATGCTCCTGGGGGAGTTGCAGGGCGACCCAGCATATTCATTGTTTCTAACACCGGGGCTGGCGGTGGATAGGCACGAGCTAAAGTATCAAAATTTACTCCCATCCGCACGACATCAGCCAGCAGTGCTGCATATTTTTCCAGTGCTTCTAATCGCTGGCGGTCGTGGCGTTGCCATTCCACTGTTTGACCTTGGAGGGCTTGGTCTACGCGAGCTAAAAATTCCTCTTGTCCCTTAGCTTTTAGTGCTTTTACTTCTATCTGGTGTTTGAGTTCTGCTACCTGGGCTGCAGTTCGCGGTTCATAGGCTTCGCCTTTTTGCTTGAAATAAAGTTTATCTTCTGATAACAAGCAGTAGGCGGCATAACAAGCAGCCGGATCTGATTCCGAAAACAACAGACTCGCCATTTGGGCTGGTGTGACTGTTTCTCCATCTTCCACCAGTAATTCCCAAGCTACTTCCAGACTAGAGGGATCTATATATGGTTGAACTTGCCCTTGGAAACTGGCAATGTCCGAAGGCTTGTAGGTTTGTCCGTTAACTGTATAACTAATTTGTCTAGGGGCGAGGCTATGAGATTGACCACGTTCGTCTACCACAAACCAACGAGTTTTACCGTCCGGACGTTCTACCACACCCAGACGGCGATCGCCGTTTTGAACCCTAAATTCAACTAGCGTACCCTTATCCACAACTCTCGCATTTAATTAATGAACATTTTAATATGGTTTTAAGTTTTGAGTTAGGAGTTTTGATTCTTCACTCATCACTCATAACTCATGACCTTTTCTTAAGCTTCTGCATTGACAAATGGCAATAGAGCCACAATCCGCGCCCGTTTAATTGCTAATGTCAATTCTCGCTGTTGCTGACAGGTCAGCCCTGTAATCCGACGTGGTAATATTTTTCCACGTTCGGTAATAAATTTACGCAACAAATCAACGTCTTTATAATCGATTGGTTCTCCTGGCTTAATGGGAGAAAGGCGACGACGATAATAGCTCATTTTTACTTAATTTCCTTGTGAACAGTATGTTTATTGCAATGGGTACAGAACTTTTTCAGTTCTAAGCGGTTTGTCGTGTTCCGACGGTTTTTCGTGCTGGTGTATCTGGAAACACCAGGCGATCGCTTTTCAGGGTTAGTGCGACACTCAGTACATTCGAGTGTAATTATTATGCGGACACCTTTACTCTTAGCCATAATCTTACAAACAATCCAGCCTGAAGAGAATTAACACAAATTATCATCTTCTCACACTCCGGCGCATTTTTTCAAGTAGTCGCTTAATTTTGATGTCCAG
This sequence comes from Umezakia ovalisporum Ak1311, assembly GCF_029891685.1. NCBI lineage: Bacteria > Bacillati > Cyanobacteriota > Cyanophyceae > Nostocales > Nodulariaceae > Umezakia > Umezakia ovalisporum. The sequence goes on from NZ_JANQDJ010000005.1 coordinate 38,184, forward strand.
GGAGTAGCCTCGACGCGACGAAACTATAAAAGTGCCTGCATAGCGGTCGTGCAAAGCTTGCTGCATCCGTTTGTCAGATAAAGCAGCACCACAATCAATTGCTAGGGGAAGTAATAGCAGTATAGCGGTGGGATTAGCTCTGATGTTGCTGAGGGCAATTGACACCAATAAAGTGCCAAATCCAATTATAGCCTCTCGTTTGAACAGCGATCGCAAGGTGGGAATTCTGCCTGTGATTTCTCCATGGATGACTTCGAGAATTTTGAGGTCAAAAGCCCAACGCCCTAAACTTTGCCCTTGATTGTTGTAAACTACCAATACTCGTAAAATTAGCCAACAGCAGATAAAAATCAGAATTTGCACTAGCTGAATACCAATCTGACTGCTTCCCAATATGCAAGTGATTAACCACACTCCCAGGAAATCTAGCCCTAATGCCATTCCTCGCCGCCCAATATCAGCCTTGGGATAGTGTACTTTGGGAACTCTTTCTATGGTCATAGAAAATAAGTGTTTTTATCTAGGGTGGCAAATAATAATTGCTGCTTTCTCTTGATCATAAAAACAACTTCCTACTTATGCTATGAATCGTTATATTTGCTATGGGTAATCAGTTTTAATTTATAAGTGGGAGTTATTGGCCATGCTATCAGTCAGGGATGCAGAGGCAATGATTTTAAATTTAGTGCAACCTTTAAATTTGCAACGGGATACAGAAACTATAGATTTATCGGCAGCACACAGCAGGATTCTTGCTGGCGCTGTCAGTAGTGAATTAGATTTTCCCCATTGGGATAATTCAGCAATGGATGGCTATGCAGTGCGTTATGAGGATGTACAGCATTCCAGCCATGTACAGCCAACTAGTTTAGAAATAATTGCCGAAATTCCAGCAGGGTATCAACCCCATTGTACAGTCAAACCAGGGCAAGCAGCGCGAATTTTTACAGGTGCAGTGATGCCCAGAGGCGCGGATACTGTGGTTATGCAGGAGAAGACACGGCGGGAAGAGAAACGTGTGTTGATTTTGGCTGCACCACAACCACAAGAATTTGTCAGACATAAAGCTGCTTTTTATCAAGCTAGACAACAGCTATTACCCACAGGAGTGAAATTAAATCCTCCCGAAATTGCCGTTTTAGCTGCGGCGCAATGTACAAAATTAAATGTTTACCGTCGTCCCCGCGTGGCAATTTTTTCTAGTGGGGATGAGTTGGTAACACCTGATCAACTTCTACAACCTGGTCAAATTGTGGATTCCAATCAATATGCTTTAGCAGCATTGGTGAGGGAAGCGGGAGCAGAACCCTTATTATTAGGTATTGTCAAGGATCATCCCGATGCTTTGCGAGAAGTGATGGCCTATGCCCTGGCTAATGCCGATATAGTTTTATCTTCTGGTGGTGTGTCTGTGGGCGATTATGACTATATTGAGCAAATTTTAGGATCCCCGTGGGAAATTCATATTCGCTCTGTGGCCATTAGTCCAGGTAAACCCCTGACGGTAGCCACCTTCCCTAGTCCCCAGTCGCCAATGTATTTTGGTTTACCAGGAAATCCTGTTTCGGCTATGGTGACTTTTTGGCGATTTGTGCAACCAGCAATAAGGAAACTTTCAGGTTTGGCTGGAGGTTGGCAACCCGTCTTTCTCAAAGCGCGATCGCGTGATGAGTTAAAATCCAACGGCAACCGAGAAACTTACTTTTGGGGGAACTTACATTTAATCGATGGAGGTTACGAATTTGACAAAGCTCGTGGTAGTCACAGCTCCGGTAATTTAATTAATTTAGCTCAAACCAATGCCCTAGGGATGGTGCCTGTAGGTACAACCCGGATTTTTCCACAAGCAGAAGTGCAAGTTTTATCGGTTAGTTTTACGTAATGTTTGTAGCGGGAAAAATATCGAAACCGCAAACAAGACAACAAAGAAAGGGATGGACGGAATTGACAAGTGTATCCTGATTGTACATTCCTTAGAATACAGTCTGACAATAGTTTTGACCGCACAACGCCCCAGAAACAAAATTAACCATTAAACTCAATTATGATTATATCATTACTGCTCAAGGCGCACTTATTCACAGACATAGTTTATGCAGCTACTTAAAACAACTGACCGAGATTTTCCCGTTAAATTCAAAGCACTGGTGAGCGATCGCCGAGAAGCAACGGTTGATGTCAGTGGTACAGTTAAAAATATTCTTGCTGATGTGAAAGTGCGTGGTGATGCCGCAGTTAAGGAATATACTAGCCGGTTTGATCATTACAGCCCCTCATCGTTGCGTCTGAGCGCTGATTTTATTGCCGAACAAGGGTCACAATGTCCGGTAGATGTTAAGGAAGCCCTGGAACTAGCTGCGGAGAGAATTGGATTTTTTCATCAAAAGCAACTACCCCAAGATATTGGCTATAGCGATACTGCTGGGGTAAGACTCGGATTAAATTGGGTTGCTCTCTCTCAGGTGGGTATATATGTTCCCGGAGGACGCGCTAGTTATCCGAGTTCTGTATTGATGAATGCCTTACCTGCCAAAATTGCTGGGGTGGAAAGAATTGTCATGGCAGTGCCTATGCCTCGCGGTGAAATTAATCCAGCCGTACTTGCAGCCGCTCAAATTGCCGGGGTGAAGGAAATTTATAGTATGGGAGGGGCCCAGGCCATCGCTGCCTTAGCTTATGGTACAGAAAGCCTTAACCCCGTGGATAAAATTGTCGGACCTGGTAATGCTTATGTTGCCGAAGCTAAACGCCAAGTTTTTGGTATCGTGGGCATTGACAGCGTAGCCGGGCCTTCAGAGATTTTAGTAGTAGCAGATAGCCAAAATAACCCAGAGTGGATTGCTTGGGATTTACTATCACAGGCAGAACATGATCCCAGCGCTCAGTCAATTTTAATTGCCGATTCTGAATCTTTTGTCAAGGAAGTTCTAGCAGCAGTGGAGGAAATTCTCGTCAATCTACCCACCCAACAAGTAGCTAGAACTAGTTGGCAAGAACACGGTGCGGTAATTTTGGTTGAAGACTTAACCGAAAGTGTACCACTGTTAAATCAGTTAGCTCCGGAACACGTAGAATTATGTGTAGATAATCCCCAACAGCTTGCTAGTCAAATCAAGTGTGCCGGTAGTATTTTTCTGGGACGTTATACCCCAGAAGCCATTGGGGATTATTTAGGAGGACCAAATCATGTACTTCCTACTGCTCGTTCCGCGCGTTTTGCCTCTGGTTTAAGTGTCTACGACTTTCTAAAGCGGATTACCTATTTAGAATGCAATGAAGCAGCACTGCAAAAAATAGGTAAAGCCGCCGTAACTCTAGCACAAGCTGAAGGTTTACCTGCTCATGGTGGTAGCGTTGCTGTACGCCTTCAAGAATACTAACTTAATTCATTGACAACTTGATTACCATGACTACGGGGATCATCTTGACTCTTGGCTGGTGTCACTGGAGCGTGAAATTCAGAAACTTGCCCGCTAGTTTGAGCATAAGGCAAAGATGAACCAGCACCCAAAGCCTCTAAGTTACTTGCCATAACCGTACGGGGTTGATCGCCAATAGTTTGGGCTATGGTTTCCCCATTTTTAGCTAAAAATACAAAGTGGGGAATGCCATCTACCCGATATTTCAGCATTTCTGGTAGCCATTTGGTGTTATCCACGTTTAACATGACAAAATTCACCTTGTTAGCATACTGCTGTTTGAGTGCAGCAATATCAGGAGCCATTTTTTGGCAAACTGTACACCAGTTGGCGTAAAACTCCACCATTGAGGGCTTACCGTTACTAATAGCTACTTCTAGGGGAGTGGATGCTTGATCTAAGTCAGCTAAAGAAGTCGAATTTGTCTCGGTTCTCAATGCTAAGACTAAGGCTACACTTAGAGCAATGGCCACTATGGCAATTAAAAAATTTCTCCCTCGCACCCCTGATGTGGTTTCATTTTTAGGGCCAGAATTGATAGGGGATTCTGTAGTCATAGTAAATTTGTTAAAACTTATTAAGTATTGTCATTTTTTAGTTTAACTCTTTCCTTCTCTGTCACCTTTCCCCTTGGGACTAAGCTAGAACAGAAACAACTCTGTGCTAAAGCTGTGAAAAAAAGAGTCACCCTCACTTTTCCCAAACGTGCCATTCAAATGCCAATTACTTACCTATTGGCAAAAGAATTTAACGTAGCTGCCAATATTATTCGCGCTCAAGTCGCTCCGAACCAAATCGGCAAACTGGTGGTGGAGTTATCAGGAGATATTGATCAGTTGGATGAAGCTATTGAGTGGATGCGATCGCGCCATATCAGCGTTTCCCATAACTTAGGTGAAATTGTCATTGATGAAGATATTTGTGTTCATTGCGGCTTGTGTACTGGGGTTTGCCCTACAGAAGCCCTCAGTTTACACTCAGAAACATACAAGCTGACATTCACGCGAGGGCGTTGTATTGTCTGTGAGCAATGTATTCCTACTTGTCCAGTACAAGCAATTTCAACTAATCTTTGATTAGAAAAATAATTTAAATCTTGCCAACTGAGTTTCAATGGCTATGGTGAGGATTTTATTGAGTTCTGTACCATCTTGGAATTGTACAATTTGCTGTGTGGGCAAATCAAAGGGAAATTCCCCTTCAAAGTCTGGGTGTTGCATCTGTGCTAACAAAACTTGTTCAGAACGCTTGCTTTGAATGGCATAACCAATTTCTACACACACATTGGGACTGGGTATCAATTTATTAGTTTCTTTACCAGAAACCCTGGCGATGGGCGTGGTGTCCGCAATAAATAACAAACTCCTGCGGATTTTCCGCATCATGGTGCGGCTGAGTCTGATGGTCCCATTGGTGGGGCGGTGAGCTTCTGCTAATGTTAAAGGCAAGCGCGATCGCAAGTTGAAAGACTGCAAAATTTTTTGTATTTCTTCTCGCAAAGCTTCACTCGCCGGTGGATAATCGGTTTGGGAACATAAAAAAATCGTTGGTTCCAACTGAGCTAACAATGCTTGTTTGGTGAAATAAATTTCATGACTAATCAAATCAATGTTAGCTACGCAATAACCACCACTACCTTCAATATAAAATTCAATGTTTTCCCCTTCTAGATAACGCCCAAACCAATTGGATTGTTTAACATCGTCAATATCTTCTAGAAAGTCCGCTCGTAATCCTGATTTCAGCAGGCTTTTTTTACTGAGGCGAATATCTGGCGGACGTTTCTCCAGTTCTGCAATCGGCTCATAGTCCTCAACGTACCATGCCCTGAGCGCAATAATTGACATAAGGCGCTATTTCAAATAACTTTTACAATTCAACTTCGTCATTAGTTTACACCCAGCTGTACCCCTCAAAGCAACAACACCCAAAGATCTACTGGCTCTTATCATTTCCTCACCTTGTTAATTCAACCTAGGGAGGTAATTACTTCCATCACTTTCATTAGTAATGAAAAGTACTTACACCAGCCCCTCATCTTCAATATTTGAGGAAATATTAGCCTTCGCCTTGGGTGCCGTTCGGTTTTAACGAGACAGACAATAATTTAAACAGCGTCTTTACCTCTTTGTGTCTTGCAAGTTTAGCTGTCCCATCTGCCAGGGAAGCTTTCTAGCTTCGATTATTAGATTAGCACCGCACAGATTGGCATAGATATTTTTGCAATTAAACTTTACCTATCCTGCTGATAAAAGTCAATATATGTTGAAGTGAACTCTTCGGATAAATTTGTCGGTGATTGAGTCTTGCTTAACTGCTACGTTTTCTATCGGTTAATAGCTATTTCATCAGTTTCTATCTCAGCTTAAAGTTAAATTTTAAAACTATATCTCAACAATATAAGAACTTATAAATTTTATGAAAAATGAATTTATTAAGGGGAATGTTGTCATTCCCCTGCCACGGTAAATATTTAATTACGTTTCATTAATCTAACTTACTTTCCTCATAAGTGGCTGGCAAAAATCGTGATTGGCGGATTTCTGCACGTACTCCCATCAGGATTTTCCCCAGATGGTTTTCACCGTTTTTATCAGCACCACAACCCCAAAAATAATCGTTTGGTGAATTTTCTACCAAGGTTTCATTTTCAGTGGAGAGAAGAACTTGTTGAATATCCAGGTGAGTGAGAAACTTTTTGAGTACAGCTTCTCGCATAACTTGAGTTTTGACAATCTCCCAGTCTGGACGCACTTGGCGAGTGCTGCAACGTCCCAAAGCAGCCGCCTCTTCTGGGGTTTCGGCAGCATAAATCGCAGGTATAATCACTGCATCTACACTGCCCACAAACTTTTGGGCTTGATAATAATGCTCTACAGTTGACCAATAAGTACCCTGAATTTGGATGCTGTGGCGAGAAAAGTTAGAAAAACAGCCATAAGGCTGCCAGACTTTGTAAAAGTATATGGTCATTTGAAAATTGCTCTTAATATATATCAATATCTATGATGCCTGTAGATGCTAGCAAGAACTTGTCAACTTTAGGCTGAAAGCTAGCACTTTACTCAAGAGGGAAGATATTACTGGGACAAAAATTCTATTTTGGTAAAAAAGTCTGTCTGTGAGGTTGACGATGGAGGTAAAGACTGAAAATGGCTATGACCCTATGCCGTTGATTATTGCCGGCATTTTTCTGGGATTGGGTTTAGGAGGATTTGTCGATGGTATTCTCTTGCATCAAATTCTGCAATGGCATCATATGTTAAGCAGTGTTCATCCTCTAAAAACTGTCTCAAATATAGACTTGAATATGGTGTGGGACGGGCTGTTTCACGCCTTTAATTGGATAATGACCGTGATAGGAGTAGCTTTACTATGGCGTGCTGGAGGTCGTGAAGATGTTCCTTGGTCATCAAATACCTTTGTGGGATCTTTGCTCATCGGTGCAGGTTTATTCAATTTCGTTGAAGGAGTGATTGACCACCAAATCCTCGGTATTCACCATGTAAAACCAGGGCCAAATCAGTTAGCTTGGGATCTGGGATTTCTATTATCCGGCGTGCTCATGGTTGTGGTGGGCGGGATGATGCTACAAAAAATCAAAAGTGCTGAGTTAAAAGATAGCCCACAACAAACGGTACATTGACAATAAGTGCAGAAGTGCTGAGTAGTTTCTAGTTTATTCATTACTCAGCACTCACGAGACATTATTAGGAATTATCAATATAATCGTTTTTTTATTTGATTATATCAAAAGTATTAGCAATCAAATCCAAACTTTATTCATTGGAAAGCTTAATTAAATATCTTATTCTTTTATTGAAGGCATATTCAAACTATGTGAAAATAATTTCATTTTTGCAAGTTGCAGAAAAATCAAAACAACTGATGGGTAAATTAAATTGATGAATTTAGAGTTACTAAAACTATTTTTTATTAGAGGCAAGTAAATCCATCTTTATCATCACCAAAATGTTGTTTTTCTGAAGTTATTTTCCATAACTACACAGTAAACCAGCCTTCAGTTTGTTGTGGTGGTATCTAGAAGTAGATCAACACAATTAAATATAAAACATGGATAGGGTGTGTTGTGCTGATTTTTTTAACATACTTCATATCTTAAGTTTTTTTTAAGTTGAGCTATTTAACTCATGAATTTATGTAAGGGATTGTAAGGAATAATTCTCATGACTGACAACAGCATCCAAGGTAATGGCAACTGGTACTATGCAGACGGTCAATGGATATCTGATGAGGGTGCCGATTTAAGTGTGGCTGATGCCTCTGCTAGTGGGAACCCCCCTAATGGTTATATTCCCGATCATGTTGCTACTGGGAATAGTATCCCTGAAGGTAGCGCAGGTAATCCCTTTGGTGGGGGTAGTCCCTTCATGGCTGGAGATGGGGGAAATGTTTCTATGACCAGTGAGGATGGTCAGCACACCTATAACTACACTCGGAATCAGGACGCGAGGAGCTTGGCTCCTGATGATAATAACCCCTTCGGTCAGTTAATTGAAGTTTTAAACTTTGACGGGAACTCTTTTGATAGCGGTAGCGCCCTTTTGGAAGAGGGTAACAACCTGGCTGGAGCCTTTCCTATTGGTAGTACGCCAACCTCCTCGACAAATGAAAATTTATCTGTACCAGACATTTTAGAATCTGGTGAAGCTGATATGAGTAATATTAACGGCAACACAAATAATGGCAATTCCTTTACAGCCGATAACAACCTTAGTGGAGCCTTTCCTATTGGTAGTACGCCAACCTCCTCAACAAATGAAAACTTTTTACCAGAAGCTCCTGAAGGTTTATCTGTACCATACAGCAGTGATGACTGGATATCTGATCTGAAAGACTTAGAATCTGGTGAACCTGGTGCAAGTAGTAGTGGTAACACAGGTAATGGCAATGGTAATTGGTTTTACGGGAGCGACAATACTGCTGACGGCAATGGTAATTGGTATTTTGGTGTTAACAACACCAGTAATGGCAATGGTAACTGGCAGTTAGCTGATAACAATACTGCTGACGGCAATGGTAATTGGTATTTTGGTGTTAACAACACCAGTAATGGCAATGGTAACTGGCAATTAGGTGATAACAATACTGTCAACGGTAATGCCAACAGACCCAGTGGTAATAACAACAGTATTCTTGGCAATGCCAATACTTCCAACAATAATGGTGGCAGTTTACTGGGTAATCGCATTGAAGCTAGTGAAGATGGTAAAGCATATATTGGTAATGAGGATTGGTCTTTCGATATCCTTGATGAACTGACATCCCTGGGGAGTGGTGTTTCGGGAGTCGGTAATGATGTTGCAAGTTTGTTGAGCCATCCTGATCTAATAGCAACTGCCACTAGTCAAGAAGGTTTTACTAATTCCCCCTTCTTAACAAACGAAAATTATCAATATTAATCATTTTTGTCGGCGAGTAGGGATAAGGGCGCAAGTACTAAAGAAATTAGTTGATTTGTGATTGGTTTTTAGGGATAGCGATCGCTTTGATCCTATCCCTTTTTTTAGTATGGTCAGGGTGGCAGTGACTTGACTATGTAATGTGTGAATTTATTTTGTCAACAACAGGGTTACCTAGATGGAATTAGTCAACAAACTTTGGTCTGTCTTTCCCCGTCGACTGCAATTTGAATTGCAGAGCTGCCCAATCTTCCTGTTCAATTAACTTAGTTAATTCATCAAGGTGTTGACGATATTGTTGTAAGGAACTCAGCAATTCTTGGCGGTTGTACTGTGCCATCATTACCCCTAATTCAGGATTACCCCCACCAACACGGCTGGTATCCCGAAAACCTGAACTAGCTAAATTTTGAGCTAATTGCAGTACTTGCCTATCAGTTTCACCCATGCAAGCAGCAATTAATGCCGTACTTACCATTACGGGTAAATGGGAAATTAAACTCACAGCTCGGTCATGTTGCTCTGGCTGGCAATAATAAATCCTAGCCCCAAGTGATCCCACGATTTGTTCTACCACTGCAATCGCTGTCTTTGGTGTTGTAGAATCCGGTGTGAGGACATAGGGTCTACCCACAAATAAATTTTGTCGTGCCGCTTCTATGCCACTATCTGCTGTTCCCGCCATGGGATGACCACCGATGAAATTTTCCCACAAAGGAGCGATGGCCTGGACTATGGGTGTTTTCACTGAACCAACGTCAGTTATTACCGTAGTTACGGGCAAATGATCAATCAGTTGCCGCAATTGTGGAACAATAAGTGCAATAGGTGTACAAATAAAAACAACCCCTGCATCTGCTAACAGCTTCATGTCAACAGATGCTTGATCTACGCTACCTAAAGCGATCGCTTTTTCACAGGTAGATTCACGTTGGCTGACACCCAAAACATGATGCCCAAGTGATCGCAAATCATAACCCAAAGAACCGCCTATTAGTCCCAGTCCCAAAATACCAATTTTCATTTTGATTCTGATTACGTATTTTCTGCATACTTTACCAACTATTAAAGTTTGTATCTAACAGGTATCATTCATCACTGTAGAAAATTGCTTACTACCAAATCTTTCAAAAATGTCGAAGATTTAAACAACCCCCTAGTGTGGAAATTGGTCTTCGTCTTAATGTCTTGACGATTTATTAATTCCTCCCATAGAGATATGATGTTTTTGTTTTACACATTCCACAAATCTGCTACATTTATACCACCCGCTTTAAATACAGTTGTGGATTTTCTCAACAGCTTTTACTATATCAATCAATAGTAAAAATATAATTTTTATAGTGTATTAGTCAAAATCATGGAGGAAACAAATGCGCGCATTTAATAAAATGCTAGGTCGGACTCGCTATGTAGTGTGTCGCTTATTTTTACATTTATCTGGGTCTGATGTTGCCCCTATTTTGGGAGTATTAAATAGTACAGCCCGAGAAGCGATTGCTACTGAAGGTGACTTGCGATATTTAGGAGAAGGATTAGTAGAAATTTGTGAAACCTTATTGCGATACGATGAAGCCTGGCTGTCTGCGGGTAATGAGGGTGAGGTATTTTGGGATGAAGGTGAGGCGGGAGATTACGTCAATGAATTATTTAATGACTCTGCCGAACGCTACGGTGCAAGTCTGGAGGTAAGTTCGGCTTCTGGCCATGAATCTTTTTCTATACCTGTCACCCGTAACGTTGTTGTCATGTTGACAGCAGCCTATGAAGGGGAAGTTCCCGACTTGGAAACCGACCTGTCTAATATTCCAGCATTAAAGGATGCTTTAAAAGCTTTAATCAATTTGCACTATAAAGGAAAACTCCGCGCAATTCATGTACATTTCTCCCCAGCCCAGTTAGGTGATGAACTCACCAATGATCATCTGTTGCAATATTACCCAGAATTAATTCCTTTGTAACTTGCTTGGGTAAATACGGTAGTCTCTACATTCCTATCCTGATTCAGGCCTGTTAAGCTCAAAAATAGGAAATATTAAAATGATCATAGCCGTGTTACGAAAACTTACAGTTATTTTTTTAGCACTGACTTTGTGCTTAACAACTCTTGCCTGTGGCAACTCTAACCAAACCACCTCTGAAACTACAAATCTTAGCCGCTCCTCTACACCTACCAAGTTAAGTGATGGTGAGTATCAGGTGCAGCAGGCTAGTTTTGACGATGCGAGTGGGGAGTACACACTGTTTTTACTCAACACTACACCCCCAACGTTTAAGACCGAAAATTTGCAAATGGCAAGGCTAACCGATGAAGAAATCAAGGAAGGAAAAAACACTTCTTTGAAGGTCGAGAATCGACAACCTGTTTTGTATATGACAGAAGACTTCAAAATCGAGTATGTCCATAACATCACGGAAACAAAAACCAATCCCCAAACTGGACAACAAGAAACAGTTGTAGTGCGACGAGAAAGCAACTTCTGGGCACCTTTTGCCGGGGCTTTAGCTGGTAATATTGCTGGTCAGGCCATCGGTAATATGTTATTTAGACCGCAATACTACGTACCACCTGCCTATCAATCAGGAGGAGTCCTGACCGGCCACGGCGGTTATGGCAGTAGTTATACTGAAGCAGTTAATAACTACCGCACTCGATACAATGCACCCCCAGCAGTGGAGCGCAATCGGACAACTTTCCGCACCACAGGAAACATCAGAAGATCATCCCCTGGTAATTCAACCCTACCCAGTACAACACCCAGGAGCACAACAAATCGCCCATCCGGTTCCGGTTTTGGAAGTAGTAATCTCAACCCTTCAAACAAATCTGGTTCCACAAGACGTAGGACTGGCAGCAGTTTTGGTTCCGGTTCTAGACGTTCATCAGGTAGTCCCAGCCGCTCATTTGGATCTGGCGGCAGACGGCGTTAAGAAACTGGCACTCCCCATGCCTAGAAGGCAGGGGATTCTTAAAGAGTCCACAACTGATTCCACTAAGGTCATAACCTAGTTTTATCGCTACTTTGACCAAAATATTTTTTGCTCTCCGGTACAATCCTCATTGTACTGGTTGTCCCCATGTTTAAAGCCAGGGACTTGCCTCTCGTTTCTTGGTCAAAGAATGTCACTTTGCAGCAATCACCTCTTGCGGCCAACGTCCCACAGCCTTACCAATCACCGCTAATTCTTGCATTAGGTAATCAAAACGATCTGGTGTTAGAGATTGCGGTCCATCAGATAAAGCTTTGGCTGGGTTGGGGTGAACCTCAATCATCAGGGAATCAGTTCCCGCTGCCATGGCCGCCATTGCCATTGCCGGGACAAATTCTGACCAGCCTGTGCCATGACTAGGGTCAATCATAATTGGCAGGTGAGTTAGCTTCCGCAATACTGGCACCACTGACAAATCCAAAGTATTGCGAGTGTGTTGGCGGTCAAAGGTACGAATTCCCCGCTCACATAAAATCACATTTGGGTTTCCAGCTGCCAAAATATACTCAGCTGCCATCAGCCATTCTTCAATAGTTGCTGCCATTCCCCGCTTTAAAAGAACTGGTTTTGGTTGCCCTCCCACCTTTTTCAGCAGGGAGAAGTTTTGCATATTCCTTGCTCCCACCTGCACCACATCAGCAACCTCAGCGATTATATCCAGTTCAGCGGCATCCATTACTTCTGTAATAATACCTAAACCACTTACTTCTCGAGCCTTTGCCAACAATTCTAAAGCGCTCTCACCATGACCTTGGAAAGCATAAGGTGAAGTTCGGGGCTTATATGCTCCACCACGTAAAAACTTCGCTCCCGACGCCTTAACACCCTCTGCCGTTGTCACGATCATTTCTTCGTTTTCCACCGAGCAGGGACCAGCAACAACTACTATAGGATGCTGTTCTCCAAAGACAACATTGCCATCGGGCGTGTTGACCACTACCTCAGAGGGTTCCCCATGACGAAACTGACGGCTAGCTCGTTTATATGGCAACTCTACCCGTAATACTTGCTCAATCCACGGGCTGAGTTCCTGAATTTCTAATGGGTCTAAGCTAGCTGTTTCACCGACTAGGCCAATTACCACCTTATGTTTACCGATGATTTTTTCTGGTATTAGTCCCCAGGTGATTAGTTCCTCGCTAATGCGGTTGATTTCCATTTCTGGGCAACCGCTTTTCATGACTACAATCATCTTTGATTCCCTAATTAGTTGACATGAACCTCAAACAAGTACCAGCTAATCTATCTTGTTTCTGTGATGAAATTTAAATTTATGCCAATATTTAATTATTTAAAACCACAATTCTTATTATGCCAAAACACGAAGCCCTCAGTCATTGAGGGTCTGAGTATTAGGTTTAGTAAAGTAACATAAATTTTTATTTAGTAATGTTGAAGTTGAGATTTTCTAACTTCAACATTGACTGGAAAATTTACCCAATACCGCAATTAGTCTGGTATCTGAGCGCCAACCATCATAGTTTTTTTTGTCGAGTTTCCCGCCAAACTTCCACCATTCGACCCCAGTTGGTCATAAATTCACTTAAACCCAACAAACTTCCCATTCTTTCTTCATCCCATGAGGCTGAGAGAACACCATAAGTTATCCCCACAACTCCAAGACCAAATAACCCCATATTTGCCAATAACACGGCAATGGGAGGCAGTTTGATGTCAGAGTACATAGTCAGTAAATAGCTAACTACTAAGGTTGTAATACCCAAAGCTGTTGGTATACCACAGAATCCAGCAACCCGGCGGATCATCCTTTGGCTGACAGCTTGGGGAATTGCCATTTCCTCTTTGCTGAAAGGTGGCTGCTTACTAGCCTCTTTTCCCGAGGTTTTTGGCTGTGATTGTGGTTTGCTTATAGCTTTAGGTGGTTTTTGGCGCTTTGTTTTTCGTTCAAAAGGTAAAGGACTACGCTCAGATTCTTCAGCAGACATAAGCAATAGTTCCTATCCACGAATACCGAGACGATTAATTAAACCCTGATATTTTTCCCGGTCGCCCTGTTGAATGTAAGCGAGAAGACGCTTACGCTGACCAATCATCTTTAATAATCCCCGACGGGAAGAATGGTCTTTTTTGTTGGACTGGAGATGTAAGCTGAGGCGACTAATGCGGTCGGTCAGCATGGCAACTTGAACTTCCGCAGAACCAGTATCGGTTTCGTGAAGTTGATAGTTAGACATTATTTCTTGTTTGCGCTGTTGCGTCAGGGCCATGATTAATCCACTTTCTAATTATTTTAAATGTATGCAGCAACTTCTCATAATACCATAGCCCTAAACTTGCTAGTATTACTCGCCAATGAGTATTTTGGCTGTGTAGGGTGGTATGTCGATATTTAAACCCGCTATCTCTAATTCCACCTTACCGTAAAACGAGCCAAAGCCCCTGGCTTAGGTCAAGGGATGTAGGCGATTTGTGGCTTTAGCCCCAGAGATTTTATCTTTCCCGTTAACTTTAGATAAATATACTGTGTAATTTTTAGGATGTGATGAATAAGTGTTTTATCTGACTTATGAGTTTCCACTTATAGGACTTGCAACCGTCCAGCAGACGGTGAGTGAAGATGCTTGCTGTTGGCAAAGCGGCGCGTTAGACCGGGTAAATTCATTGGAATTTTTTTGAAGCAAGAATCCCCGGGCCTTTAGCCGTGGGGAGTGTCAATCAGGCTAAGGGCAATTGTATCTGTGAAGCTATGTTTATAGAAGGAAAAGCTTAACAAACGTGGCTTCTATAAAGCAAGTTCATTAAAAACCAACGAGCTTGTTCCAGTGGGACGTGTCTGGGCTTGCCTTGGTAAACAATTTGATACTCATTCATATCTGCTCCATCTCCATGACCAGAAATTAGCTTGCCCTGAAAAGCTTCTTCCGCAAGTTGACGCACCTCATCTCTAAGAGCAGCTTGTGTGCTATTCATAGGTTGCTGTCTCCTCGAAATTTATTTTAGACATTGACGGAATTCAAAAATTATTCTCAAGACTTTGCATGCCATATCTTTACATTCCTTTGCACCAGATGTCTTTGTCACAAGATATATAGCTTGCAAGTCAATTTCATCATTCAAAGGTTATACTTTAGATACTTAAAAATTTAATTAATAAGATTAACTAATATTAGTTAATTTATCAGTAATGATATTATGCTTTGAGATAGTTGAAAGTGCATAGCAATTAGGTGTATACTGGGTTAGTGGCATGTTTTTTAATAATATAAAAGTGAATAATTGTTAAAAAATAATTTAAATTCGACTACAATCCATAAATCTCAATAACGAAAAATCAAATGGCAGATTCAGGGCGTTTAGCTGAAGGTTTATCATCAATGGTTCAACATAAAACCAGGGGTTTAGTCCCCATTAATGCCAGGAAAACAGATGTATTCGATATTTTTAATTTCAAGCATTACATAGGACCTAATCCATATTTAGATACCGGGGCGTTAGTATTTGATTTTGCACTCATAGAGTCTACACAGCCGCTATCTATTGAAGATTATCTCTCCAGTATAGGCCGTCGCTATGCCCATCTCGCAGAACAAATCTATGAATCCTACCCCCATCTGTTTGCTAGAGTCGCCTCAGAAGTAGGTAAGCTAGACATGGGGTTACACCTCAACCGTTGGAGTATTAAGCCATATGCAGATTACACAAGAATTAGCATTCAATCTTTGCATGAACCCACCACTAGAGCAGTAGTTTACTTTGTCTGGGACTGGTTAGAAGCCATCACCCAAAACAAAAAATTCTTCTTTGACGAGGAACTGCTAGCTATTCAGAAAAAATTCCGCCAATCTGTCTACGGCGGCCCTACGGTTTACGCTCTCTTGCGAACAGCTTATGAAAAAGGTATTCCTACCTTTTATCTTTGGTCAGAAGCACTGATGCAATATGGCTATGGCAAAAAACAAGTTCGTGGTGTAGCGACAACTTTTGATTGCGATAGTCATTTAGATTCAGACTTCACCACCCGCAAAGATGAATGCAAAACATTTATGCAAACCTTAGGTTTACCAATACCAGAAGGTGATATTGTTTGTTACCAAAAAGAAGCCTTAGAGGTAGCAAAAGAAATTGGTTACCCAGTAGCAGTTAAACCTGTAGTTGGTCACAAAGGAATCGGCGTTACAGCTGAGGTAGGAAATTCCAGAGAACTAGAATCTGCTTATGACAGTGCATTAGCCGCAATTCCCCAAGACCAATCACCCCGGATAATTGTAGAAAAAAGCATTTCGGGAACAGATTTTCGCTTATTGTGTGTTAATGGTAAATTTGTCGCCGCCACGGAACGCCGTCCCCCATCAGTGACAGGTGATGGTTGCTCAAATATTGCAGAGTTAATCCGGGAAGAAAATCGCCAACCGACACGCTTGGACACACCCACCTCACCCATGTCTAAGATTCAGTGCGACCACGCGATGGAACTTTACCTAAAAGAACAAGGTCTCTCCTTGGACAGTGTGGTTAAAAAAGGACGTACTGTTTATCTTCGCAAAGTTGCCAATCTTTCGGCTGGAGGGATAAGCATCGATGCCACATCCACAATTCATCATGATAATATTATCCTAGCCCAAGACATTGCCCAACACTTCCGCCTCACTTGTCTCGGTATTGATGTCATTGCCGAAAATTTGTCAGAATCTTGGAAGTCAAGTAACAACTTCGCCATTCTCGAAATTAACGCTGCGCCGGGAATTTTGATGCATCTTAATCCTGCTGTTGGTGAAAGTGTTGATGTCCCTTCCCGTATTTTAGAAACCTTTTTTCCATCCAGTGAAAATTCTAGAATACCAATCATTACCTTTAATAAAATTTCAGTTGAGGAGTTGCAAATGATAATTAACTGTCTTCTTTTGCAACATCCTGACTGGACAATAGGTGCTGTTTGCCAAGATGCAGTATTTGTTAATCACTCGCGGAAACCATTACACAGAGGTTACAACACCAACGTGGAAACTTTGCTGCGTAACCCCAAACTTGATTTATTAATTACTGAGTATGATGAATTCATCATTGAAGAAGAAGGGATGTTTTACCAAGGAAGTAATATTGTAGTTTTAAATAATCCCACAGAAACAGAGATGATGTTAGCAAGAAATGTCTTCGATGATTCTACGGTAGTAATTAAGAAAGAAAAGGACATTTCTATTCGTCGTGGTGGGTTAATTGAAGATTACACTTTGGCAGAAAATGAATCCTTTACTAAGGTCTATTTCAAAGTAATGGGAACGATTTAACTAATTGATGACTCCAAGCCCCACAGTCATGACTTATATTCTTGATATTCTCTCTCCCTCAGCTTTACCCTTGCAACAAGAGTTTCCTGGGGATGTGGGATGAATAGACATCTCCTAAAAGTGTAGAGACGTTCCAGGGAACGTCTCTAATATCGTAAATTGTGCCTAACTTATGGAATCAAACCCTCAAAATAGGACTGAAGTCATGACTACGAATTAACTTAATTTTTCGTAAGCAGCCAAAATAATTTTTTCAGTTTCATCCCAACTAATACATTTATCAGTTACAGAAACACCATACTTTAATTCTTCTCGCTTACCAGTCATTGGTTGATTACCTTCATACAAGTTGGATTCCAGCATCACACCAACAACTGATGTATTGCCATCAACTATTTGTTGAATGACATTTTCTAAGACAATCGGTTGCAATTTATAATCTTTATTAGTATTTCCGTGGCTACAATCAATCACAATTCTTGGTGGTAAATTAGCCGCTTTTAATTTCTCTTCCACCAGTCGGACATATTCTGCTTCATAATTGGGCTGACCACCACCCCGTAAGATAACATGACCATAGGCATTTCCCCTAGTTTCAAAGACACTTACTTGTCCCTTATGATTAATACCCAGGAAATTATGAGAGCTTTTAGCTGACTCTAAAGCATTTAAAGCAACCTGAATATTACCATCAGTACCATTTTTAAAACCCACAGGCATGGAAAGACCACTGGCCATTTCGCGATGAGTTTGTGATTCAGTAGTCCGTGCGCCAATAGCCGACCATGTAATCAACTCACTAAGATATTGAGGTATAATCGGGTCTAGGGCTTCTGTACCAGCAGGTAAACCCAACTCTGCAATTCTAATCAGCAAGCTACGTGCAGTTAATAAACCTTTTTCTACATGGAAAGAATCATTCATATCTGGATCATTAATTAATCCTTTCCACCCTACAGTGGTTCTGGGTTTTTCAAAATACACCCTCATAACGAGTAGCAATTTGTCCTTCACTCGTTCAGCAAGGACTTTTAACCTGTGGGAATATTCCATCGCTGCTTGTGTGTCATGAATTGAGCAAGGTCCAACAACAATGAATTTTCTGCGGTCTTGAAAATCTAAAATATTTTTTATTTCCTGTCTGTACTGCAAGACAGTGTGTTCAGCCAATTTAGTTAAAGGCAATTTTAATTTTACTTCATTGGGTGTTAATAATACGTGAGAGTTCTTAATGTTAGTATTAAATAATTTATCGTGCATAGAGGCAAACTCGTTATTTTTGCTATTCTGCTGAGATGTGAAATTAATATACTATTCTAAATCAAAAGGTCAACACTGAGTTATAGATTTTTCAAATCACCAGGATTTTTGTCTGATAAATTTATAATTGCCCAATAACCTGTTGGTTAATTATTTTGTTTTCATGACTGACAAACCGCAATTCCACCCAGAGATGACTTTCCTCTGGGTGATTACCGCTTTCCCATCCCCAGGAGAGAATAAAATTTAACTACTCATAAATTTTCTGCCTGTTGACAAGAAAATTACTCTATTTTGCCCTGAGTTTCTTCTAAATGACTTAATAACCAATTTGCTGCTGTTGCTCTACGAGCATCTCGAGGTCCAAACTCACCAATTTTGTAACCTTTGAAACCTAATTTCTCTTTGGCTATTTGTTTATTTGCCTGAGGAATAGAACGGGTTAATTTAACTGTTGCTGGGCGACTATCAAGAAAATCAGGTGGTTCTGGGTACTCATCTCGCCATTCTGCTTTCACTTCGGTAGTATCCCATTTGCCAGTTGAAGAGTCATAGCGATAACCCAAGTAATACCATACTAATTGATTGACTATGAAATCATCAATTTGATCATTAAGAATTGCCCAAATGGTTTCTGTATTCAGTGGTGGCAATTTAGACATATCAGCTGTGAGGAAAATATACTTCTACAAGTAATAACAATTTTATGCGTTTAAAAAACCACTCCAAAACTTAATAAATGCTGACAAATTAAACATTAAATAGTTTTGGTCTTTTTCCCTAGGTTCCCCAAGTAGGCAATGCAATTGGTCTGGAACATGACGGCAGTTTTTACACTTATACTTTATCTCCTAGACTTAAACCTTATCTCCTAGACTTAAACCTTGTCCATGAACAGAATTAGAACCTAATTGGGTAATTGGCCAAGTTTATACCCCTTTTTACGCCTACTTAAAAAGTTATTCATCAAGACCACAATTCTATCCAATAACCAGGTAGACTGGAAATTGTCAAGCATAAACCAGTCAATGCACAATTCTACACCACTGCCAAAAATCGTCCGCGCCCACGTACTTGTTTCTGGTCGAGTCCAAGGGGTAGGCTACCGCTATGCAACTGTGGATACAGCTAGCCAGTTGGGATTAACTGGTTGGGTACGAAATCTTCCTGATAACCGTGTAGAGGCAGTTTTTGAAGGAGCGGGGGCGGTTGTGGAAGAGATGGTTCGTTGGTGTCACATTGGCCCACCTGCGGCTATGGTAAAAGATGTTGTGGTTGAATACGAACAACCGGAAAGTTTGCTCGGGTTTGAAGTCAAGCGTTTTGAGTAAACATGTTCTACTGAATCAGAACGGCAAAAAAGAGTTAAAAATAGGACTTAATTTACCCTAACATAGTCAGACATACCCCGACATTTTGTAGTATAGTAGGACAAGTAACAAACTTAGTCCATGCCAATAAACTATGTACCTCCAAGAGTCGCTGCTACCAGACTGGGAGTCAGTACCAAAACTCTCGAAAGGTGGCTTGAAGCCGGGAAAATTGAAGGTATCTTCACACAGGGGGGACAAAGAAGATATAACCTCGATTCAGTTATCCCTGTTCGACGCGGTAATCCCGCAGATGAACGAGCTACCCTTTTATATGCCAGGGTTTCAAGTCGCGGTCAGAAAA
>NZ_JANQDJ010000006.1:0-10245 GCF_029891685.1 Umezakia ovalisporum Ak1311
GGTAATGGATAGAGGTTTTGCAGGACTAAATTTTATGCGGGAATTAGTGCAAAAAGAAAAATATTTTGTGGTGCGAATTAAGAATAATTGGAAACTAGAATTTGAACCAGAAACTGGATTAGTAAAAATCGGTTCAGCAAGAGATGCTTCCCCTTATAGGGTAGTTAATTTTTGTGATTTAGAAACGAAAACAGAATTTCGCTTAGTCACTAATTTACCTGAGTCTGGAGAAGCGGCAGTTACAGATGATGAAATCAGAGATATTTATCGTTTACGTTGGAGAGTTGAACTGTTATGGAAATTTTTAAAGATGCATCTAAAATTGGATAAATTAATTACTAAAAATCTTAATGGTATTGGCATACAAATTTATGCCAGTCTCATCGCTTATCCAATTTTACAACTTGTATCTGTTCCTAAACAATGGGGTGAAAAGATGTTAGATAAATTACGCTACCTTCAAGCTTGTATGTGTCAACAAATCAGTTATGTTCATTGGATGGAAGATATTATGAGATGTTGACATTTTCACCTTTGATAGGACTACTATATCTAACTATGTAAAGTTTTGTAACAACATTCGACATTTCTGAGTCATTACAAGTTACTAAATTTCCCTAGTAACCATAAAAATACCGGAAGAACCAAAAAAAGTGATGTTAATTTTTCTAATCATCCACAATGGAATCATGACTCTGGATGGAATAATACTTTAAATAATCTGCGTCTTATTATCCAACTACTTTTACTATTTTGGTTAATTTATCCCTGGTTAAGTATTTTCCCCAATTCAGATTTGTTACTAGGATTCAATCATTTAATTGCCGCAATGAATCAATTTAAACCCTGTTATGCTTCTAGATAATTTAGCTTCTTTACTACTTGCTTATTCCGGAAAGTGACAGAAGACTGGTAAGTTTAAAAGCAAGAACAACCAATATAAAATTCATTCCCTTCCCTCAATTTTATATTGGTTGCCATTTATCATCCCGTTAAGTCTAACCACTGTAACGTGAGTTCTCTTGCTCCCTTAAGATGGGAACCTAGCCCGCTTGGGCGGGCTAATATCATAGTTTTAGTAGGTACAATGTACCCATACCCTTGAAAATGTGAGGTGGATCCAGTGTTAACTAATCACCTTTAATGAGACAACGCACTGCCATTTCTATGTCGTCTTGTTTAATTAAAGATTCTCCAACTATCACTGCATTAACACCAGCCTCAGCCACCAAAGATAAATCAGCATTTGTATATAATCCAGACTCGCTGACAACGATGACACCCAAGTTTTGTAACTGCGATCGCCTAGCTGCTAGCATTTGTTGCGTAGTGCTGAGATCAATGGTAAAGTCTTCCAAATTCTGATTATTAATCCCGATTAAGCGAATGTCATCAAGCTTGAGTACCCGATCTAATTCACTCAAGTTATGAACTTCCACTAAAGCATTCATTCCTAAATAGTGAATTACTCTGAGAAAGTCTTGCAGTTCCCGATCTGTGAGAATAGCTGCAATTAGTACTACAGCATCAGCTCCTGCTGCTCGTGCTAAATAAATTTGACACGGGTCAATAATAAATTCTTTGCACAATAATGGCAATGCTACCCTTTGGCGGATTGCACGCAGATTTTCCCAACTACCATGAAAGAATGCTGTTTCTGTGAAAACTGATATGCAAGCTGCGCCACCTTGCTCGTAAGCTTTAGCGATGGCTATGGGGTCAAAATCTATGCGAATGTTACCATACAGTGGTGATGTTTTCTGAACTTCTGCAATTAGTGCAGGATGGGAAGGATTTTGTTGCAAAGCGGTCAAAAAATCTCGCACGGTTGGCGCAGCTGTTAATTGGCGTTGCAAAGAAGCCAACGACATCTGCTGGTGCATTTGTGTTACTTCTTGCTTTTTATGCCAAACAATCTCTCGCAGAATGGGTTGCAGACGGGTATTGACAGTAGTCAGTGGGTAAATCATTAGCCGCTATGTATCTGGAAATAGGGTGACTCAGAAAGGATAAAGGATGAAATCTTGTCCCTACTGTTTTTAGAGTCGAATCCAGTTTGAGTTCATGTCAAATACTTCTTTTTTTTCTGTATCTTTTGACTTTGAGTTTTCTACTAAGCAATTATTCTTCAGCAGTCGAATGTAGGTGCGGTAAGGTATGTAATCTATAGGGTTGTAGCCAGAAAACCGGAGAATTAATACACAAGCCCAGGAATACTTGCCGGCAATAATTGCTTTGATAATTTGTTCAATTTGTTCTGTATTAATTTTCTTAGCTGTTTGTGTACTACAACTAGTATTTATGTGATGCATATCTTTCCCTCTTTTTTAATTTTGAGTCCTACATCTAGATTCAATTTTGATTCACATTTTTATCTAACTAACAATCTAAAATCATGGGACTTAGCTTTGAGAGTTTTAGTGGTAGTCTCATGCAATTTCTTGAATTACAGCCAATTTCACTATTTTTACTAGAAAAATTTCATATTCCGACGGGCTGATTACAGACATTTCTGGTGATGTGGAAAAAGCATTAACCAGAATTATGAGTTATTTGGAAAATAGGGGTGGATTTAACTAGTCAGCATTTTTATTTGCCTCATATATATCTAGTTAAACTAGCCCCTACAGATAAACCGTGTTGCAGAAGCAGCTTCTTTATTAAGACTACTCAATTTTTAGCTACAGATACATGATCAATTTTTGGATAGACTTATCTTTTCTTTCGATCTTGTTATTTATTGATTATCTTTGGGTGTAATACATGCCGTTTAGATTAACATCCAAGAATAACAAATTATACATACTGGTATTTGGTAAAATAAAAAAAAACAGGATTTTGCTACCTATTATTACTAATAAAATTCATGCTTACTTGTAAAAATAATTACTTTTT
The DNA here is from genome assembly GCF_029891685.1 of Umezakia ovalisporum Ak1311. Classification (NCBI taxonomy): domain Bacteria; kingdom Bacillati; phylum Cyanobacteriota; class Cyanophyceae; order Nostocales; family Nodulariaceae; genus Umezakia; species Umezakia ovalisporum. The sequence goes on from NZ_JANQDJ010000006.1 coordinate 2,896, forward strand.
ATTGTAGTCTAGCACTAGATTAATATTAAGTAAACTTTTATTTCCATGGTAATACTAGAAAAAGCAGTTAATTACCAATGTGCAGTTGAAAACATGATTATGGCAAATATGGTCATTTTTTAACTATAAATGCACAATATTTCTACATTCAACTCAGTAGATTTAATTGTAAAGCTAGGCATATAAAAGTTTCAATAGTGGATGCTGACAGTGTTTCCCTATGAATATGGGGAGTATGTGTTTATTTATACAAATAAATTTTAAGATTAACAAAAGTTAACACTTAAAAATCATGGTGAATAAAACCAAGGAAAAATAATATCATATCACATTATTAGTACATATGTTATTTTTATTTCGCCTTCCAATATTCTTGGAAAGAAAATTTTGTTAAAATAGATACATAAATTATTTACATTTTTTACAACTTTGGAGAGATGTTCTACTAATACTTATATGAATGTAAAAAAAAACGTATATCTCATGACAGATGACTCAGCACATTATTCTATAGTTGTATGTTTGAAAGGGTAAAATAATTAAAATTTAATTTATAACTACTAATTATCTATTTAGCCTCAAAGTTATAGACTACAAGTATCTAAATAAATTAGACACATTATTGATATTGTGAATAATGCGCTGGCGATTATATATATTCTTCTCACTTCACTCTAATCACAGTTTGCATTAACGCTAATTCAATTTATGACTTATTTGTATATTATTTTTTATCCATAAACTAGAACGCTACTTCTTGTATTTATTTTTTTTATAAAAATCTGGTCTTTTTACAACAAAAATACATTGTTTATTTATGTAAATAACTTGAAAAGCATACTTTATATTGGTAAAATGGGATAAAAAGCAACAATTACTATGAGAATATCTATAAGATTTCTTCATTTTAAGATAATCAGTCCATCAACAATTTTAAAAAGCTGTAATATTCAAAGTTTAATTGAATTAATTCCTAAATGATAAACAATAGTGATTAGGGATATGAATTCTGATAATTATAACTTAGCTAAATATTATGGATTTGTAATAGAGCTATAACCCAATCTTAAGTTTACTTATTTAGTGAAGTCAGTATTGAGATTTTTTATGTATTATAAAGCCTCCATTTTCTGAATTTTAAACTGTGATAGGTCATAAATAAGTTAAATATTTACATCAAACATATTTTCTATAAGATTTAAAAATATCTAGGATGTTGGTTAAAACAATGGTAAATATGATATTCACAACTAATATGTTTCCCCTCACATTAGAAGGTTATTTCCTATTCAAATTTATTAATTATATTCAGAGCATAAAATATTTTTGTTGGCAATCATATTTACCTAGGTATATGTTCAAAGTAGGTAGGTTGACTGTAAATTTGGGTGTGAAAAAAAAGTATGAAGTAGTAGAGGGTGAGTATGTACAAGTGGACTGAAGAAGTAAAAAATAGTGAAGAGCATTTACAATGGCAAGTTGCTGAACTGAAGAAAAAGGAGGCACAGATCCAACAATCTCTTTGTTTATTTCGTTCTACCCTAGAATCTGCTGCTCATGGCATTGTTGCAGTCAGTCTTCAGGGAGATATTCTCGGCTTTAATCAAAAATTTGTGGATATGTGGCAAATTCCAAGTTCCCTGATATTGTCCAAAAACTATGTTCAATGCCAAGGTTTTTTCCAGGATCAACTAAAATATCCAGAAGCATATTGCCAGATTATGCAGGAATTATCCAGTCAATCTGATTTAGAGAAGTTCGATATTTTGGAGTTAAAAGATGGGAGAGTTTTTGCTCAATACTCTCAGCCCCAATGGTTAGGGGGCAAGATTATTGGTAGAGTATGGAGCAGTTGGGATGTCACTGAATACCAACGAAGAGAAGAATTACCGAAGTTCAATAAAGCTAGTTTTTGGAGTTTAGCAGAAAGTACGAATGTTAGCATTTTTGTAATTGAAGGTTGGAATTTATCTTATATGAATCCGGCAGCGGAGGTATTGACTGGTTATACAAAAGAAGAATTATTAACTGGGTTTGATCCACGCCAATTGTTCAAGAATAAAAGGTGTAAGCAGTTACAGAATAAAGATTTAGAATACCAGGAAATAAAAATTCTGGAAAAAGATGGCAAAGAACGTTGGTTAGCTTGTGCAATACTAATGCTTGATGAACAAAAGATACCAGTACAGATCATAGCAGGTATTGATATTACTGACTATAAGCAAGGAGAGTCAGAACTGAACCAAACTTTAGAAAAAATGAAAGATATCAGAGAATTGAAAGCAGATTTTATGTCTATGGTCTGCCATCAATTCCGCACCCCACTGAATGTTATTTCATTTTCTAATAGCTTACTCAAAAGGTATATCAATAAATGTCAGGATGAGCAAACAAAACCATTACTTGATCACATTCAATCTGCTGTTGAACAGATCACCAAGATGTTGGATGATATTTTGTTTTTTGCGAAGGCAGAAGCTGCTAAACTAAACTTTGATGCCAAGCAACTGAATTTGGTTGAATTTTGTAATAACTTAATTGCAGAAATACAGGCAAGTGGTAGCGGGAACTCCATAAATTTCGTGAGTCAAGGTAGCTATATAAAAGTGTTTATGGATCAAAATCTGCTCGATCCGATGATCAGAAATTTGCTCGACAATGCCATGAAATATTCTCCTATTGGCAGCGTAGTTGACTTTAAACTCTTTTGTGAATGCGGGAAAGTAGTTTTCCAGGTTACAGATAGAGGTATTGGTATTCCCATCGACGATAGAGAACGATTATTTGAACCATTTTATCGAGGTAGCAATATTCATAATGTGCCCGGTACTGGACTGGGGTTATCTATTGTTAAAACCCTTGTGGACTTACATAAAGGTCACATTGCCGTGGAAAGTGAAGTTGGTGTAAGTACAACATTTACAATCATGCTACCAGCAGTAAAATCGAAGTTATGAATTCAGTAAAATATTTGCTAATTGTTCACTTGCCCAATCTATTATCTAATACAGGAATCCGTGAAAAAAATTCTCATAATTGAAGATGATGCTACCACCCGTAATCTCTACTTAAGGGGACTTAAGGCTGAAGGTTTTAACACTATAGATGCAGAAAATGGTCTTATTGGCATTGAAAAAGCACAAACTTATTTACCCGATTTAGTGGTTTGCGATATTGCCATGCCAGATATGGATGGCTATACCGTTCTCAATATCATGCGCCGACATTCTTCGACTGCGATTATTCCCTTTATTTTTCTCACAGGTAGCGATAATAAGACAGATATTCGTAAAGGCATGGAGTTGGGTGCGGATGACTATCTGACCAAACCTTCTACTTTAGAGGAATTAGTCAAAGCGATCACCATCCGATTGGAAAAGCAATCACTTTTGTGTTCCTGGTATGGGACGGAATCTCATCAAATGCCAGAATCAGTACCCGCAAACACAACTCCCTCTGACACAGAGAATTCAATCTTTCCAGCCATTCCTCATCTCAAAGAAGTTTTCGATTATATTGAAGCTAATTATCATCGAGGAATTACATTATCTAATGTGGCTGAAGCCGTTGGTTATTCACCAGCTTACTTAACAAGTAGTGTAGCCAAAAAAACTGGTGAAACTGTCAATGGTTGGATTGTCAGGCGCCGCATGGCTGCAGCTCGTCCGTTATTGAAAGATACTGACCAAACAATTGAACAAATTGCCACAAAACTGGGTTATCAAAATGCTTGTCATTTCTCACGCCAGTTCCGTCAATATCACGGCATACCTCCGAAAACTTGGAGAAACCAAAACCAAGTTTCTCAAATTTTCACTACTAAGAAGCCGCAACTAATCAATCCTCGTTCTGAACATCAAAACTATGCACCTTTAGTCCGAAGTTAACTGTTTTTGGCTTTTGTTAACTGGTGCACCAATAATTGGATTGCCAAAGCTAACAAACCGATTCCAACTATACCAAAGATACCTGTTCCCAAGGCAACTACACCTACAACCAAAGTACGAACAGCAGAACCAATATTGATGACCATTGGGTTATCTGAATGGATGGGTTTAGTAGCAAAAGTTGTCGCTATGGATATCATCAGCGAATACATAGCATATGCTAGTGCCCCGGAAAATATGGCTCCTGTCATACAACGTAAAGGGGTGGGTGGAACCTGATCTTGAGCTTCTGGTTGTGTTAATTTTGGGTCACTCATGTCTTTTTTATGTCTCTGTGTCTTGGTGGTAGGTTTGGATTTTGCTCAAGCTCATAAAAAACTTTTTAAGTTGATTGTGCCATCTGAATGCCATGTGTAATAGTCCGAGTTACAAACAGTTCTAAATTCTCATCAGGAATTGCTGTCCTCATTTGTAGCTTAACTGCTTGTGCTTGTTGTTCAGACTCTACGAGGGCAAACACTGTGGGGCCAGAACCAGACATCATAGTTCCTAAAACGCCTTCTTGACTAGCAAATAGTTCTCGCAATTGTAAGACTTGAGGATAGGCTGGCAAGACTACACGTTCTAAATCATTGTGCAGTTTTTCGGCAATTTTTCTTGGGTCTTTCTTCAGGATAGCTTTGACTATTTCTTCTGAATGAACTGCGGCTGCACGGGCTGCTAGATTTTCTGTGTCTCTGAGATAAGAACTACTAAATTCTTGCCGATAGGTTTTGTACGCCCAGGCTGTGGAAACTTCGAGGCTACGATACTTTGCTAATACCATATATGTATGGTTCAAACTTGGTAAAGGAGAAAGTTGTTCTCCTCTACCAGTGGCAATCACTGTTCCACCTGCAACACAAAACGGGACATCTGAACCAAGAGTGGCACCTAGTTCTTCTAATTCTGATTTGGTTAGTCCGAGATCCCAGAGTAAATCTATCCCCATTAATACGGCTGCAGCATTTGTTGAACCTCCCGCCAATCCAGCCGCTACGGGAATGTGCTTCCTAATGGTAATTTCTACACCTCCATATTTAGCCAAGGCCTGGGGAAATTGTGTGGCCATTAGCGCTGCTGCCCTGTATGCTAGATTACTTTCGTTTGTGGGTACTTGTGGGTGGTTGCAGTTGACGCAAATCTTTTCATTACTTAAGGGTTGTAGATGAATTTCGTCCGCTAGTTCAATACTTTGTAGTATCATAGCTAGCTCGTGATAACCATCAGGACGGTCGCTGATGATTTCCAGATACAAGTTGATTTTGGCGGGAGCAATTAGAGTGTAGGAACGCATATTTGGTGCAGAGTTATAGTTACTCAGTTGCGAGTAAATTAGTTAATGTTACCCATTGCTGAACGCTGAGGTCTTCGGCTCGGACTTGGGAATTTATTTCTAATTGTTCCAGTAAGTGAGTCAAGCGATCGCGTTCAACAACTGATTGCAAGTTATTTCTTAACATTTTGCGTTTGGCGCTAAATCCCAGTTTTACAAAATTTTCCAATTTTCGGGGGTCAAGTGCTGGTATTTCTATTGATCGGGGACGCAACCGCACTACGCTTGAGTCTACTTTTGGTGGTGGGTAAAATGCGGCTGAGGGAACTGTACAAATCAACTCACAATGGGCTAAATACTGCACCCGCACACTCAAGGCTCCAAAGTTACTGGAACCAGGTTTAGCATATAGTCTTTCGGCTACTTCCTTTTGCACTAGTAACACTATGCATTCATAGGGTTCTGGGTTAGGGTTGGGGATAGTGCCTAGCAATTTCTCTATGATTGGCCCTGTGATATTGTAGGGGATATTTGCTACTACTTTATTAGTCCTTTGAAATTTGGGAAATGCTGCTAAGTAGAATGGTAAATCTAAGGTGAGAAAATCCCCTTGCAATAGTAAAAAGTTTTCTTTTTTTCCTAGTTGCTTGCCCAACTGGTTACACAAATCAACATCTATTTCCACTGCTAGGAGTGCTCCCACTAAGGGTAGTAAACGGCGAGTGAGAATGCCAGTACCGGGCCCTATTTCCAGGACGCGATCGCTTTGGCGACATTCTGCGGCTTGAATAATTGCATCCAGTGCCTTTTCACTTTTAAGCCAATGTTGAGCAAAAGACTTGCGCGGTCTGATCATTATTTTTCCTGACTATATTTAGTTTTGAGATGTTCTTAATTGTGTTTTTTATTTATCTTGACATATATATTTACTTATGGTAAGTTTTAAGGCTGATAAATTTCCACCTAAAATTAAGGTTATCACCTACATAACCACTAATCTAAAACGAGAAACAGAGTTTATTACAAAAGCCATGGTACTGCACCATACTAAAGTCCTGTAACTTTATCCACATCTTTATTAGTAAGGAAAACATCGAATATTTTTCTCAGTATTTTTCCAGGTATTCGCCGACCATTATCGCCAATGCGGATTTTTACCCTGTTAGTATTGACAACTACAGTAATAATATAAATTTGTCCCTGTTCTGGTATGAAATATTCTTCCATGGCATCAATAGCATTACTCAGAATATTCATCAATACCTGATTCATCTGCCCAGGATAGCCTTGAGAGGTAGGCAGTTGACCATATTCTTTAAGGACTAATATTTGTGGATGATTCTGTTTTCCCTTGAATAACTTGTGCAGAATCCTCAAAGTATTATCAAGACCATGGTGGATATTAACTTGTTTAAATTCGCCTTCATCTAAACGTGAGAAATTATGCAGAGATAAAACAATTGCCCGAATCTTATCGGTTCCTATCTGCATAGGTTGATAAACTTCGTTATAGAATGACCGACTATTTCCTCAAGGCCATATCCCAAAATTGCGGTGATGTTGGGTGAATGATGAGTAAAAATACTGTTTGACGTCAGAGTGTATATCAGGTCGCTGGTATTTTCCACGATGCTACGAAACTGTGATTAAGTCTGTTGCGGGGTTGCTTCGGCGCCTTTACGTTCTGTAGCGTCAGTACATATTAATTGATAGTATTACTTTAGCGTTATCTTAGCTAACGCTAAAGGTAACTAAAATTATCTTGGTTAGGGGTCATGTAGGGAAGGCACCTTAGACAATATCCACATACATGTGTTGAGATTGAGTAAGGTAGATTTTATGTAAGTGCATTTACCCGCACAGAGACAGAAACTGCCTTAACAATCGGTAGCGGGCATTGAAAGGTGTGAGAATTTGCTAGAATGGGTTGTTCACATGGACAAGTTCTGGTTAACCTTTACCCAGAACCTAATCACAACAAGGCTTTTATAAGTTTGCTTGTCCCTAAAAAAAAATTTTGCTCAAGCCCTTGACGAAGCGCAATAGAATAGTTATATTAAATAGGTGGCGAGGCAAAAGCCGAAAACACCTGAACCGAGAAAACAAAATACTTTGAAAGCGAAAGAATAACCAATCCTCGTCAAGAAG
>NZ_JANQDJ010000007.1:0-63455 GCF_029891685.1 Umezakia ovalisporum Ak1311
AGGGAATAGGGAACGGGGAATAGGGAATAGGGAACGGGGAACGGGGAATAGGGAATAGGGAACGGGGAATAGGGAATAGGGAACGGGGAATAGGGAATAGGGAATAGGGAATAAGGAATAGGGAATAGGGAATAGGGAATAGGGAACGGGGAATAGGGAATAAGGAATAGGGAACGGGGAATAGGGAATAGGGAACGGGGAATAGGGAACGGGGAATAGGGAATAGGGAATAGGGAACAGAAAGAATGTCAGATATTAATGATTTTAAAGACTTAATGATTTGGCAAAAAGGGATGGATATTGCTGAAAGATGCTACTTTCTTACTAAACTTTTTCCTAAAGACGAATTATATGCTATGGTTCAGCAAATCAGAAGAAGTGCAGCATCCATTCCAGCTAATATAGCCGAAGGATATGGACGACGATATAGAGGAGAATATGTAAGATTTTTAAACATAGCGCAAGGGTCAGTTAATGAATTAGAAACTCACCTAATTTTATCTAAACGAGTAGAATTATGCTCAGAAAAAGACATTGAAGTAATTCTTGACTTATTACGAGAAGAAAGCAGAATGATTATTAGTCTCATCAAAAGACTAGAAAATTAAAATTTTTCCCTGTTCCCTGTTCCCTGTTCCCTGTTCCCTGTTCCCTGTTCCCTCCTCTCAACCCTCCGGTTTAGCATAACAAGTACCGAAAAACCAAAATTTTAACGTAAATCAAACAGTGGTAACTCTATTTTTTGGGGACAATAATCAGAAACAGGGTTTTCTGTCAAAGCGTAGCGTACGGCTTTACGCCAACCTTTACCCCGTCCAGAAATAGCGTGACCCGTAGCAGCGTTAGTCATGGTAAATAACCACCAACGCTCCTCAGCAGTTAGTCCCAGCCAGTTTTTGATAGCAACGGGAATCAAAGCTGGTTCTGCATCTTCTATTGCCCAAGCTAATAATACCAATTCCTTACCAAACAAGCGAGAGAGGGGAATTCTACCAGCTTTCCATTGCCCACTTTTTAGCCCATCTTGCTTGAGACGCTGGTTAAATTCAGCTTTCACAGTATCAGCAATTCCTTCCCATTTCAACCGGGGTAAAATTACCCGTATTTTATTATCTTCATTTCCCAAGGCAAAACTTAACTCTTGTTGGGCTTCGTTTTCATTCCAGGTAAAATGTTCAGAAATGAAAATATTCTCTTGTTTCTTAGTGGGAATAGTGACTAAAAAATGATGTCCCGACTCAGTGGGAACGAAACCAAAACCAGCCGATTTGATTTTAATTACCACTACTGTTTTACCTCACGAGGATTTATTTCAGTTTTTACTTCTGCTACCCAGTCTAAAAGTTGCTGTCCGGTAGAAAATTTAATAGATTCCGTTTCAATTTCTACTTCTCCATCAGCTAGTAGAGAGCGCAAAAGATTCACGGCTGATTCTAATTTATCCGCATCAAACACCATATTGCTATCTACTGATAGCTCTACCCAATGTCCTCCAGTAATACTCACGTTGATACGTGGACTTAAAACCACAGCTTGGTATTTTTTCAACCGTCCTATCAACTCGTAAGTTTCTTTAGTTGTAGTGAGGTGATGTTCCCGGTTCCAAATGGCTGGTTTAGCGGGATTGACCTGAAAGTTATCTATTTTATCCCATTCAATGTCTAGTCGGTGAACCTCGGAAATAATATTCTGTTTTTCTGCGATCGCCAAAACACAAATAGTTCCCGGTGGCACAATAAACGGATCATTGTAGATACCACCGCTAAGTTTGGGGTCAGAACCATCTGTAGTATAGCGGATAGTGGCATGAGGGGCGGCTTCTATTTGCACCATTTTATCATTACCACTTTGGTAGGTACGAGATTTAATGGTGATACGGTTGCGCCAAGTTCGAGAATCCCCGGTTTCATGTTCTCCTTGGGAATCAACACACAGGAAATTAATTTGTAATTCTGTAGTGGTAAAGCTTTTGAGGTCAGAAACAGCTTGAGAAGCTGTAGTCACCGGTGCACCAATGTCGTAATAAATAGTATCACCATGGACTGCTGTTAATTCTAAGACAACCTCCCCTGTATCATTATTGCGGTGTTTCTCTTTGATACGGATATCAGTTTGCGGTTTGGGGAAAGGAGGTTTTTCTACATAACCACCATCTTCACGCCATTGGTCTTTATGAATTAAGTCATCTTTAAGAATATCAAGAGCATCTGTTTTATGCCATTGCCAAGCTGAATTAATTGCAGCCCGTTTTTTTACTTCAGACCAAATCATTGATTTCTGAGTAAATAGTCGCTGTTCACACTTTTTCCGGAAAGAATCACTAGATACATCTTCAGTAAATTTCTGTTTACCTTTCAATGTTTCTCGAATCTGCATTTCACCGTTATAATTGTTGTCATTGAAAATCATCTGGAAATCAGCAGACATCAAACTATCCTTGGTTGGATAATAAAGGGTAGTAAATGCTTCGCGGGTAGCACTAAGCAGACGCAACTTAATGTTATCCTGCATATCCTTAGCTGCCATTTGTTGCGGATCATTATCTGTTACCCTTTGAGTTCTCATCTCATTGAGAATATAACTAATAGCCTTTAATTCTGCTGCTGTTTCTAGCAAATTTTCTAAAGTACCTCGCTGTCCAGAAAGAAATAGAATTCGATTTTTATAATCTAAATCATTATAAAGTCTTTGTAGCTCTGGATTTAAGCTACCACTCACATAGGGTTCATAAATTACAAGAGTAACTTTATCAGATTTAACTTGAATTTCATCTATAGGAGGCAGTGCTAATACTTCTTGATAACAATCTTTCATAGCAGGTTCAAAAGCCTTGAGCAAGAAAGTTCGCAGTTCCTTTAATGAAGATTCTCGATTATAAGCTTCAGCTGTAGATTTAAGTTTAGCTACTAAATTCTGAAGGTTTCTAAAATAAAGTTTTCCCTCTGCATTAGAATGTAAATACCAAGCTTTAGTGGAGAGAACACCTAGAATATCTTTAGGAATTTTAGAAACATCTCTACCAGGAGCGCATAGATAAGAAACCACCTCTGAGGGAGACAAACCTAACACAGCATTAGGAACGCTAGAAAGAGAAGAAACTAATAGTAATTTACTGGCATCTTCAGCATCACTACCACCTAAATTAGCATCCATAATTTCAGATATCGCTCGCCCCTCTGAAGCAATATCATGACTAATCGCATTATCTAATGTACTGTTAATTTGACGAACTTCTGCTAAAGTATCAGGATCATTTAAATCAATATCATGAGCATGAATTAAGTAAAGGAGATCAGCTTTACCTCGTGTAGCATCAAATAACCTGGATACTACTACTCGCATCAATCTAATTAAACCCCGTGTCTGTTGGAAACCGGGGTTTTCTCGAAACCGGGCGTAAAGGTCGCGGATAGCAAAATGAAAAGGATAAGATTCTTTAAGTTGAGTAGTAAACTTATCTGGGGAAGCGTTGGTGATATCCATTTGTTTGGCATCGCTAACTGCTTTCGCATAAGCACGGGCAACTTCTAAAATTTCGCTCTCATCTGGTAGTCTTTCAAACAACCGCTTGCGAAGAATATGATAAAGTTCATCAGTATTCAAAGCAACGGGTTCTAATGTCATTGCTGCCCTTCCTACTTCCCCTTTCAGGTTTTCCAAGGTTCTATTAATTTGTTCAGAACCGCCTTCATAGGTGGCTTTTAAGTCGGCAATGACCACACAAACATTGGCTAATTCATCTCTAGCAACGGCGCTTAAAAGGTTAGCTAGGGCGGTTGATGTTACCTGCGCTAAATCTGAATTACCGATTTGTTTAGATTTGGCATTATCTAAGTAGGGTGGGAGTTCATCTAAAAGGATGAGTAACGGATCTCCTTTGAGAAGGTCAACCCAGGCTGTTTGTCCTGGTGCAGCCAACGGTGAATAATATTGATTAAACTGTTCTTTTTTACCCAACTGTTGAGCGATCGCACCCCACACCCCCAAGGGTGTATCACTTTCTCTACCGGTGAAAGCAACCACACGAACTGTTCCCAACCTGGAAGATTCATAAAGCTTACCCATCACCTGCGATCGCAACTCTGGATTTTTGGCTAATAGTCCTAAAGCAATCATATTATGGGTTTTACCACCGCCCATTGCTTGAGTAAGAACAAAGACACCCTGACTAGAACTGCCATCAAAGCGATGAAAAGCCTCTCTGAGAAGCCGTTTCATCCCATCAGTCAAATAATTTTCAGCAAAAAAATCCTCTGCATTAATTTTTTGCTCAATCAAGTCTGTTAAATCTAATACCGTATCTTTTCTTGAGCGATCAAATATATTCGAGCGTGGCGTACAAAGTTCCTTAAGTGTTTTCATAAATATGGCTTCCCCTGATTCCTTACCACAACTACTTAATCTGTTGTCATAATAAGTATGTAGCAATTTATTCTTACAGATATACTGTAATTCTTATGTAGCATCGATGGCAACGGGAATATTACACAACTATAGCAACCGAAATTCAATACATCAGAACCACTATTTCAGCTATTTTGATTGAACTTCCGTAACAGTCAACTAGTGCATTAAGAGTAAGCTGAACAAAAGAGTTCAGAATCTCCTATCATTCAGGGCAAACGCTGGCAAGATATTCTCTTAAGCCGATTAAGTTCTCTTCCCTTTCCCCTGACTTTTGAAACGAGCGAAGACCTAGTTTGGTCAACAAATGAAAAAGGTAGGCTGTGCGTTCACTTCAATGGCTTGACTGACCTAACTTTTGAAGTATATTGCGATAGTCGTCAACTGCACTGGTTTAAACACTTCTTAGAAGACCAACAGACTAAACGCAAAAGCAAAAATCAATATTCCAGTGCCTTGTTCACTCTCAGAAATGGTCGTATAGGTTGGCAAGAAGGAGAGAGTAAAGGTGAACCTTGGCTAAACCGATTGACCCTTTCTTGCTGTGTTGATAATCGCCTGTGGACTGCTGAAGGCACAGAACAAGTTCGCCAACAGAGAGCAGAAGAGATTGCCAAAATACTCACCAACATGAAGAAGAAGAGTGACTTAACCGATAACCAGCAAGCATTTATTCAGCGGAAACAAACAACACTGACTCGCTTGAACAATTCCTATGATCGTCCTAGTCAACCCCTGTACCAAGGTCAATCACATATTTTAGTGGGAGTAAGCCTAGGGTTAGAAAAACCTGCCACCGTAGCCGTAGTGGATGCGATCGCAAACAAAGTCTTGGTTTATCGCAGTATTAAACAGCTACTTGGTGATAATTATGAACTGTTGAATCGCCAGCGACGACAACAGCGATATTTATCTCACCAACGACATAAAGCCCAAAAAAGTTTCTCACCCAATGAGTTTGGCGCATCTGAGTTAGGACGGTATATAGACAGATTCTTAGCAAAAGAAATAGTTGCGATGGCCCAAACCTACAAAGCTTGGAGTATTGTCTTACCCAAGCTGGGAGATATGGGGGAGATTATCCAGAGTGAGATTCAATCTCTAGCAGAAACAAAATGTCCTGGCTCAGTGGAAATCCAGAAAAAATACGCTAAACAGTATTGAATAAACTTCCATCAATGGAGTTATGGAAGACTGATTCAGAGTATTCAAAGTAAAGCTGCTCAGGTAGGAATTGTCATAGAACAAGGGGAAACAGCCTACTCGTGCTAGTCCTCAAGATCAAGCCAAAGAATTAGCTTTGTGTGCTTATCATCTCCGCCTAACCAAACATAGTTAACAAATATATATCCGAACCTTGAAAATAAAACAGATATAACAGCAGGGCAATTCATACTCTTTTGAGTCTCTGAATTGTGAAAAATATGGGTTAGTTTGACTGTAGCAATATAGTCTTGCTTTCTGACCCTAGTAGCTACTCACCCTGATGCTGCTGTTTTAGGACAGGTTTGATGTAACTACTAACAGTGGGCAGGAGGAGAATCGAACTCCTATGACCGCAAGGTCGCCACATTTTGAGTGTGGTGCGTCTACCAGTTTCGCCACCCGCCCTTGGGTGTAACCATGCCATTATAGCTTATTTAATGAATTTGCAACAAGTAAATTGAAAATTTTTTTTGCTATGTAATTCTATGGGTAGAAAGTGGTGAATGAAGTGCGTTATGGCATAACACCTAACGCACGTTGCTGGCATAGGGGGTTTACCAATTGCGCCAGTTACCCTGAGATGCAATTGTATTTGTAGATTTGAGGACATCACCTTGTAATAAAGATTGATATTCTTTGCTGCTTGCCCAGAGGTGAATTTCTCTAGCTCGTAGTACTGGGACTGGATGAGTTAATTGGGCTGTGCGAGCTTCTTTAACCATTTCACCCAGTTCGGTTTTACTAATATCATCGTAAGCACGAGCTTGGGCAACAAAGGCATCTAAATTAAGTTGCGGCGCTAGAGTAGGTGAACCACCCGCTAACTTCATTAACACTGACATTACCACTTTTGGGTCTTGGGTTGCTAACAGAGCGGCGCGATCGCAGGTAAACTCAGCACAGCGTACCCATTCTAGTAACTGCGCCTGTATTGCTTGGGCAATGAATGTGCCAACATTAGGTACAATTGCTGCTGCTAATACCAATAAATTTACAGGTGTTAGATAAACGCTGTGGTCACACTTAAGATGACCTAACTCATGGGCAATTACTGCCTGTACTTCCTCTGGTGTGAGCATATCAACCAAGGAGGTGTGGAGCACAATAAAAGGTTGCTTACCCCGCATAGCAAAGGTGTAGGCATTAGGAGCTGGATGTTGCCGTACATATAACTGAGGAGGCTCTATATCCAGGATTTTGCAGGCTTCTAACAATAATTTGTGTAAATCAGGCAGTTGTTTTTCCCCCACCAGGACACTGGAGGCAATATTTTCCACATAAAAAACCTGTTCTGCCATGGGCCCGAGGAAATTTCGCACCATCACATCCAGACCTGGTATCTGCTTGAGAGATGTGGTGGCTTGTAGGTCTAACGGATGACGAAATGAATCAGCTTTTAAACCGATGAGCGGTGTTTTAAACAAGGACATGATCTAGTAAGCTGGAAAAACAAAATATCAACAGCCTCCCATGTTTAGTATAACGAGTGCTGAGTGATAGTCCCCAGTTAATCTATTTTGGATTTTGGACTGGCAATTTTCGGTTGCAGTTTCACTTTAAAACAAATGATGGTTTTGTAGTTTGTGGCATATCTTTAAATCACCTCCCAATAATTGCTGTTGTTGTATCTAAACAAGGTACAAAAAGCGCAAAAAATAAGCCAGCCTTGCACTCGGAAGTCAAGCAAGTTCATAGAATATGTCGAACTCCGAGGGCTTGGGATAGCTTGCAAAAGATGGCGAGAGCTAAAACAAGGAGGGTTAGTAAACTTGTGGAAAGTTGGGCTAGAGATTGTGAAGGCAACTTTAGTTACCCGTGCCGCGTTTCCGCTTTGATACAAATAACGTATGAGCATTAATTCATTCAATTTCTTGATGCTCATACTTTGCTACTACCAGGCATCCCATGTTATTTAGGTCTATCGCCCACGCGCAGGATTTTCGCTCCTAGTTGCTGTAATTTCAGATCAATTCGATCATAGCCGCGATCAAGATGGTGTAGTCCTTGAAATGTCGTTTGTCCATTGGCTGCCAGTCCTGCTAAAACCAACGCTGCCGATGCCCGTAAATCCGTACCTATTACTGGTGCTCCCGATAATGTTGGTACTCCCCGCACGAAAGCAGCGTTACCTTTAACACGAATATCTGCTCCCAAGCGATTCAACTCAGAAGCATGACGCAGGCGATTTTCAAACACAGATTCGTTAATGAGGCTGTCACCTTCTGCCACACTTAATAGGGACATAAATGGGGCTTGCATATCCGTGGGAAACCCAGGGTGAGGTAAGGTTTCAATATCCCTGGCTTTGAGAGTTTCCGCTGGCAATATACGTAAACAGTCTGGTGCATCCTCAATTATCGTTAAACCAATTTCTTGCAATTTAGCAATTACTGGTATTAAGTGGTTAGGGTATACTGGTGACATACTAATTTCGGAACGAGTGAGGGCTCCGGCAACCAAGAACGTTCCCGCCTCAATGCGATCAGGAATAATGGTGTAGTCAACAGAATGCAATTTATGAGCGCCCACAATTGTAATCTGACTACTGCCTGCACCGTGAATCTTGGCTCCCATGGCGTTGCAAAAATTAGCCAAATCAACAACTTCCGGCTCCCGTGCAGCGTTCTCAATGATGGTTTCGCCATCTGCGAGGGTGGCGGCCATCATTAAAGTTTCCGTTGCCCCTACACTGGGGCTATCTAAGTATATTTTTGCTCCTTGCAACCTACCACTACTGCCTGGAACATAAGCATTACAAATGCCATGTTCAATTTGCACTTCCGCACCCATTGCTTGCAGTCCTCGGACATGCAAATCAACTGGCCTGGCTCCAATAGCACAACCACCTGGTAATGGCATTTGTGCCACTCCTAGCCGTGCCAAAATTGCGCCAATGGCAAAAAAACTAGCCCGGAGTTGCGTAACTAGTTCGTAGGGAGCTTTTGAAGTAGTAATTTCCCGGGCGTTGATATCTAAAATGTCGTCTTGTCTTGTGATGTCAATACCTAAAGCGGATAAAACTTGACCCATTCGCTCTACGTCCGCCAAGAACGGAACGTTGCGGATGCGACAATCGCCTGAACACAGCAAAGAACCAGCCATGATCACTAGTGCAGAATTTTTAGCACCACTGATTTTTACATGACCTCGCAAAGGATGCCCACCCCATATTTGCAAGACTGAGGAGTCTGCTTCAGGAGAAAGCTTACCATCTGGTAAGCTGCTGGAAGGATTAATAAGCCTACCTCCAAAAAAATACGTAATTTTATAGGTTAGGAGTTGGTTTTGATTCTACAGCAAAGAGTTGGTTTGTCTACATTGTGTCCTAGATCTTGTATCAAGAAATTCTGATCTAAATATTATTTAAGTAAAGCCTGTAAACCAGCTCTAGTAGCCTTTATGAACATTTAACAATTACAGTCAGCAGGAAAGCCAATACAGAGGGCACAAGCTTTTAGCGATGGCACTTGACAAAAGTACGTATATAGGTAATGATGGGTAGTTGTCGATAAACATAACTGTAAGCGGAACTGGCGGAATTGGCAGACGCGCTAGATTCAGGTTCTAGTGCCGCAAGGCTTCCGGGTTCAAGTCCCGGGTTCCGCATATTAACTTTGGATTGATTCCAAATCCCCATGTGTTAACAAGTCTACAAAACCCTTTAGTTAAACAAATCCGCAAGCTACACTCCACCAGAGAGCGGCACAAACAACAATTGTGTTTACTCGAAGGAACACACCTGTTGCAAGAAGCTTGTGTGGTAAATTATCCGCTTGTAACAGTGTGTTGCACACCAGAATGGCAAACGGCACACACCGCCCTGTGGGAAAAAGCTTGTAACCACAGCGAGAGAGCAGAAATAGTAAGTAAGGAAGTTTTAGCGGCCATCGCTACAACGGTGCAACCAGACGGAGTAATTGCCACAGCCAAACGGGTGATTAATCAAAATCAAGTGCCTTTTAGAGGTTTAGTCTTAGCTTTGGAAACTATCCAAGATCCTGGTAACTTAGGAACAATAATTCGCACAGCTGCGGCTACCAGTACGACGGGATTATGGCTGAGTCAAGATAGTGTAGATTTAGATAGCCCGAAAGTTATACGTGCTTCTGCTGGACAGTGGTTTCGTGTACCAATGGCGGTAACTTCAGATTTAAAAACTATCGCACAACAAAGCCAGGAAGCAGGAATGCAGGTGGTAGCCACTTCACCCACCGCCAACTTAACTTACTGGGATGTAGACTGGCGAAAACCGAGTTTAATTCTACTTGGCAATGAAGGTGCTGGTTTGTCCCCAGATTTAACCAGCATAGCAGATAAGCAAGTGAAAATACCCCTAGCTTTGGGAGTAGAGTCTTTGAATGTGGCCATCGCAGCTGCTTTGATGTTGTACGAGGCTCAAAGGCAAGTAATTCCTAATTCGTAATTGGTAATTCGTCAATCTCACTAGCCGAAGGAGTTGAGCAAATCATCTGTGATGTTTGCAACGAGAATACATGGGGAATTATGGCGATGGAAATTATGCCACACCATGTACATCTACAGCACTTTCCGGTGTGGTGATATACAGTATTGGCGGGCAAGATGCCCACCCCACAAAAGTTTCATGATTATGATTTGTACTTCATAAGAACGAAATCTGCTGTATTTATTAATTATTAACGCCAAACCCACCGATAATCTATGTTAAATCATGAAGAGATATCACCTTGTAGCCGATTGCGAATGAGCATCAGTTGCTCTTGGGTGTTAATTGGGCTGCGCGGTGCTGGCAATTCGCTATTAGGCCAGTCAAATAAATCATTGCAAGGACATCCCAGGGGAGGCATACCAAGGCTTCGCAGGGGTACTGGCATCCGGCAACGACCACAAGCTAAAATTTCCCAAGCTGGTGTTAATAGTTCGCTAATAGTTTCATATGTACCCTCTAGGTAACAGTCGCCTGTGGTTTGCGAGAGAATTTTTTGCCAACAGTCTTCAAATTCTTGACTATAGCCATCGCCTCTTAGCACTGGTTTGGGCAAAAAGCTTGCCTTACCCTTGCTGGTAATTACTTTCTTACCCAACTGAAACCAGTAGGCAAGATACATCCTTACTTCTTGTTTAGTTGCCATGCCATAATTCTAAATTTTTGCAGAGTGATTTTTGCACTGCAATGCTTAAATTTAAATTAAAATTTTGATGTCGGTAATGGTGTAGCCAGAATGCTGAGATTGAGAACATGACCGCCAGTAACTAAATAAACAGTTTCACAAACAGTACTTAGCTCCCGGACCAAGCAACCCAGGCGATCGCGAAACTGGCGACCGAGAGGATAAGCTGGAACCACACCCCAACCTGTTTCTTCGGCTACAAATATCATATCCGCAGCTACCAATTGCACAGTTTCTAATAACTCTGCCAAAATGTTTTGCCAGGTATTTTCATCTTGTTCTAAAAGATTAGCTACCCAAGTACCCAAAGAATCAACCAAAAGACAAGTATTTGGCTTGGCATCTGCCAAGGTAGCGGATAATTCCACAGGTACTAAAAGGGTTAGCCAATGTAAAGGACGACGTTCTTGGTGTTGTTGAATACGTTTGTGCCATTCGGGATCATCTGGGTTGTCTGTAGCTGTTGCCACGTAAACAACGGTTTTTCCTGAGTTAACCGCCAGAGTTTCCGCCCATTCACTTTTACCAGACCTGGCGGGACCTGTAACTAAAATAACTTTCCCCAAAACTATATCCTTAGATAACAGCTATTGTTTATTGCTCATAAATTTCACCAACTCAAGATAGCACCATCATGACTGTTTATGCCAAAATTGGCGAAAGCGATGAACCTAAGCACCTCTTTTTGAATTGTTCCACAATAGTGATAAAAATACATTTCCGGATATTTCTATGAAAACAGGTTTAAAACGCATTGAGGCAACTTTACATGATTTAGGGAATCGTAGCAGTGCTTCCACAGAGGCAGGTGATTCCTTGAACTCATCTTTCTCCTTTAGGATTAGCGTGGGAGCAAAAGACTCTCAAGCAAGTATAAATACCCCATCTGTAAAACAAACAGATCAGCCATGCCAAGAATCCCCACGGCACAATTCTCCTCAGCACCAATCTGTACAAACCTTTCCAGCACAGGAGATTGGTGGCAAAATACCCACTCTGCCCAAGTTCAAAAATCCCAGCTTTAGTAACCATCGCCACGGAGCTAATCCAGCATTAGCAATGAATATATTGCTAGAAATTCAAGAACATATCGCCGGTTGGCAAACAGAATTGCAAACAATCCTACAGCAAATTCAAGACATTTACTTAGAAGGCCCTATTATTAACGGCTGGTTAGAATCCAACATCAAAGAACCAGAACAGGGAAGAACCGCCACACTTCGGCATGGAGAAGTTGTTCAGGTGATGGACTACGTAGAAGAAATTTCTACAACAAACAAGCAAGTATCTGATCAATCCATGCGTACAGATTATAATCTCTGTGGTTTGGATTCTTGTGGTCAAGTCCGGTCACGTCCTTGTCCAGCAGATCAATTGCCTAGGGTGAGTATGGCCATCGCTCGTCACCAAAAATTACGCCAACTTTTGGGACGTAAACAGTATTTAGAAACCCGCCTGAGTCAATTGGCAGAAGCTCTGGTAGTTTTACACAGCAACATTCAACAGACTTGAATATAACTTGAAAAAGAAATTGGGCTGAGTTGGCATTTAATGTTGTTGTGTCTCGACTAAACTGACAACTGAAAAATCAATGAATTTACAATTCATCCTATGCCAGATCAGCAAATTTCTGCCATCATCTGCACTCACAATCGAGATATGTACTTAGGTGCTGCTATTGATAGTTTGTTAGCCCAGGATTTTACTGGTGACTTTGAAGTTGTGGTTGTGGATAATGGGTCTAGCGATCGCACCGGTGAAGTTGTAGCACCAAGACTCAAGGATTCGCGTGTTAAATATGTCTTTGAACCTACCATTGGTTTATCTGTAGCCCGCAATACTGGAGCAAGAGTTGCTAGTGCGGAAATTCTCGCTTATTTAGATGACGATGCCGTAGCCAGCGCTTCCTGGCTACAATTCCTCTGTGGGGCCTATGAGAATAACCCTAAATTGGCCATCGCCGGGGGCAAAGTTACCCTCTTATGGCCTGCAAACACCGAACCACCACCCTGGCTATCTCCTGGGTTAGCCGCTAATTTGGGAGCATACGATTTAGGGGATAGCATAATTTACATTCAACAGCCGGGTTTAACCCCTAGAGGCTTAAATTACTCTCTACGCCGCAGTTTTCTAGAAGAAATTGGTGGTTTTGATCCTCACCTTGGTCGAGTGGGAAAAAACTTGTTATCCAACGAAGAATTACAAATGACAGAATTTGCCCTTGAGCGTGGTTGGCAAGTTGCATACCTCCCGGAAGCTTTAGTTGCTCACAATGTCGCTCCAGAACGTCTGAAACGCTCCTGGTTTTTAAATCGCGGCTGGTGGCAGGGCATTAGTGAATGCTATCGTGAACAACTTGCTGGTAAAGCCCACATTCGCCAATTACAAAAAGGTAGCGAGGGATTTTTACGGGGTTTATACAAGGCATTAAAATATTTTTCCGATCCGGCAGAACGTTTTGATAAACTTGTATATGCTTATGGGCAAATAGGTTACTTAAATGCTGCTCTTCAAGGCTTACTATTCATGAATAAAAAACAATAACTTGTAATCATTAAAAATATTAGTTTTTATAATCAAAAATTTTTCCATTATCGAGGAATGTGGATCTTATTTCATTTATTTCCTAATCACCAATGACTAATAATGAACCTTTTGTGGATTTACGTAAGTATGACCAATCCTGGTTTGATCGCGGGCGTTCCGGTTGGTATATTTTGTTATGGTGGTTTGTACAGGCCATGGCATTTCCCCTGATTCCTCATTCTTTCAGTGGTTGGCGTTGTAATATACTACGAATATTTGGCGCTAAAATTGGTAAAAATGTGATAGTTAGAGCTACTGTCCGTTTCACCTACCCTTGGAAAGTAAGCATTGGGGACTTTAGCTGGATTGGTGATGATGTAATTTTATACAGCTTGGATGAAATTAATATCGGTGAACACTGCGTTATTTCCCAGAAAACTTATTTGTGTACTGGTAGCCATGATTTTCAAGATCCTGCTTTTGGCTTGAAAACAGCAAGAATTACCATTGGCAATGGAGCTTGGATAGCAGCAGATTGTTTTGTGGGGCCGGGAGTAGAAGTTGGTTCTAATGCTGTTATTGGGGCTCGTAGTAGTGTGTTTACTAATATGCCTAGTGGGCAAGTGTGTTGGGGAAGTCCTTGTCGTCCTCAATATCCAAGACAGTGTAATCAGGGGACAGCAAGCACTTAATTTAATCAAAGCTAACAATTACTAAAATTATTGGTGGGGGGTTTCGTTTTCATGTCCGGCAACTACCGCTTTTTTGTTACCAAAATATCAATTTGCGAAATGTGGTTTTAACTACGTTATGACATTGAATTAGTAAGATAAACTTGCCCTATGGATATGATCAAAATACTGGCTTTGATTTGTTAACAAAATAGGAGCAACAATGAGTAGAGAAGTAGTCAAAGTTATATTATGGGAAGAAAAACAAAAAGATTATCTAAAAAAGTTCTATGATTTACAGTTTACTCCCAGAATAGGGGAAGAAATTTACCTAAATAAAGAAAATTGGCGCGTAACTAGAGTTGAGCATGATTTAGAAGTTAGTGAGATTAATATCTACATGGAAGTAGTTAAACATGTAAAGCCGGAAAAATAATCTAATTAATAAGAACTTAATTATTGTATTAAATCCTTGATTTTCCCCTAGGTCAGTGCGGAAGTGGTATTTGTTTTTGCTTTGATTTCTAGCCAGTTGCACTGAAGTGGTGATCTCGTGCTGTAACTACCTGTGTGAACCCTATGGGGACAATTTACAGCGCGAGTATCAGCAACTGGCAATAGAGCGGGATTTCTGAGACTAGAGGTAATCAATCCCTCGTAGAATGAAGCAAATTGTTTCAGTCATCCGGCTGATATTTCTATTCAAACTGCAAGAGAGAAATTTTGTCTGCCAAATTGCCATAATGTTACGGGATGTTGGCAATGTCTTTTCAACGGCTAGGAAAAAAATAATAATCCAATGCCAATGATAGCAATGATTACACCAGCCATCGCTCGCCAGCTCACTTTTTCACCAATGCACATAGCCATGGGAATGACAAATATTGGGCTAGTCTGTAACAAAGTTGAGGCGATTCCCGCAGCTGTGAATTTAATTGCTGTTTGTTGTAGCCAAATACCCAAATAAGTACCACAAAAAGCGGCAAAGCAAGCGGTAATAATCACCTGCCAAAATTGCCTGTGGGGAAGGGTTAATGCTTGGGCCTGGCGGTTGGGTAACCACATCCAAGCTATGAGAATTAATTCTGCTGCTCCCAAGCGCAATAAAGCAGCCCACAGAGATGTCATGGTACCAGTGGTAAATGCTAGGCGGGAAATAATTGTACCAATAGTATTGGTCACCGCTGCTAACAACCCCCAGCCGATGCCTTTCCATAGGTGGGTGGGAGAATCATCGCTGCTGTCGGTAATTCGTTCTGTGATTACCCAAGCAACTCCGCAAATAGTCAGGAAAATCCCACACCAAGCACTGATTTTTAAAGTTTCCTCCAGCCAAATCATACCCGCGATGGCGGTCATGGCAGGAGCAAGAGTGCCTATGAGTAATACTAGGCGTGGTCCCAAATAATTGATCGCCGCCAAAAAAGCTGTATCACCCCAGCTGATACCTATCACCCCACTCAAGCACAGCAGAAAAATTGTCATGGGGGCTGAGGTGGGCAAAGATTCTCCAGTTAGCAAGACGGTTAATATCAGGAATACGATGGCTACTATTCCCTTGAGCAAATTCAGTTTTAGGGGGGGAATATGCTTTCCCACAATACCGTATAACACGGAAGCGATAGCCCACAAAGCAGCAGCAGCTAGAGCGGCTAATTCACCTCTGCCATTTGTTACGAAAATATCTAAAATACAACCTACCTCTGATAATGATGAGCAAGATTTTTTAGTATTACAATAAATAGAAATAGCTAGAAGAATTATAGCACTCAACAGATGAGAGTGCTAACTTTGCTAAAAAAAATTTGCCAGTTCATAGGCAAAAACAAATGTTTTTTTTAGATGGCTGGAGATGCTTTATTGTCAAAATAATATGGGCATCATAAACACAATCAATATTTTCCACATCACTAATTAATGATTAGGAGGACTGGAATGAAATACACTTTTGATATTGTAGGCGTATCTCCTACTTGGGAATTTTTTAATCATCAACAACAGACCCTCAACCAACGCCATAGAAGAGGCGTAGAGTATCTAAGTACCCATAAATGTACGTTAGATGCGTTATTAGAATCTGTGGAACCCTTACCAGTTAAAAGGGGTTGGAATACGGAACAAGTCAGAGATGCTGTAGTGCAGTTTTGGGTCAACAACGCCGAGAGTATTCGTTATTGGAAAGTACGTTTAATTGATGCAGGCCATGAGAATATACTTATTGCTAGGCTGGCAGACATCACATCTTTACAAGCTGAATTTGAATCTTTATTAGGTAAATAGATGAAGAAGACGAGGAACTTTTACAAAAATTGAAAGTTTCATTGAAAACTTAAAATACAGTGTTGTTATTGCCCTAGCTCTCTAATATTGTTCATTACTTGTTGATACAAGTCATTACTATTTTGGCGTTGAAAAATTGCTGCGGCTTGTTGCAAGTCTTGAAGCGCAGCCTGTTTGTCTCCCTCAGCAGCGCGGGCATTTCCTCGATTATTGTAGGCAGGCCCAAAATTAGCATTGAGGCGAATAGCCTGATTATAATCAGCCATCGCACCTTGCCTATCTCCTAGAGCAGCACGGGCATTACCTCGGTTATTGTAAGCAACAACATAGCGAGAATCCAGGCTAATGGCTTGGTTAAAGTCATCTATGGCCCCGTTATTATCTCCTTGGGCCGCGCGAGCATTGCCCCGATTATTATAAGCTTCAGCATAGCGGGGGGACAGGCGAATCGCTTGATTATAATCAGCGATCGCTCGTTGGTTATCTCCTGTAGAAGCGAGGGCATTTCCTCGATAATTGTAGGCTTCGCTATCATCAGAAGAAAGATTAATAGCTTGATTGTAATCTGCGATGGCCTTTTGCTTTTCCCCCGCATCAAAATAAGCTAAACCCCTGCTCTTATAAGCCTGAGCATAATCCGGATCTACATCAATAACTTGGTCATATGTAGTGATGGCTCCTTGCAAGTCACCTCTAATATGTTGATTCCTCCCCTGAACATAGAGATTACCAGCTGCCGATGTTTGGGCTATTGTACTGTTAGGAGGAGTGATTCCTATTTCTGTTACCAACACATCTTTGTTTTGATTACAAGAAATAGTGGTAATTGCAGTCAATAGGGTAACCACAGCTAAACTCAATCTTCTTTTAACCTTCACCCGCTTTTGCTCAAATAACTGCACTTTCATAACTTAACCTAAATCATCATTACACCTGAATTAAAATTATTACTAAATTTAGTTCATGCTTTAGACAAAATTACTTCCCATGCCATACTTTGGGGACACTGGGCTGAATTGCTTTGTATTTTTTGCTTCCTTGGCGGTATGCTCTACCTTTTTACCTCTTATATACTACCTTTAATTACAGTTTACCTGCTCAATTAAGCATCAAGCATGGGAATATTTATCCTGGATAAATTATTTCTTTATTATGTGAATTATATTTTAGACAACTAGATTAAAATTTTATGTTTTTCCTGATACTCTATGCAGATTGAAGCGAAAGTTTAATTAATATTTAACTTTCTGGAGAAAATTCACTCAACCTGGATCAGTCTTTTAACTATTGAGCAGATTTACTGCTACATATCGTCATTTTCTGGTTTTTTGGCGGACAGTCACCAGGATATAGTATTGTCAATATCAGAAGTGTTGAATCCTGCAATAAAAATTTACAATTTTTGCGTTTTACCCAGATAAAGTTCATTGTCTATTGAGAATAGAGTCATTAATTGCTCAAATTTTTTATCACGGACGCACAACTTGGACAGTCAACATTTCTGTGTCAATATCTACAGACAATTGCTATAAATTTTTACCCAAATCTTTGTGAATTTTTTGAGTCAGTGTAATCTCTACCTTGGCTATTAAAATCTATTTATGATGAAGTACACAAAAAGTTTCGCAAAGAGTGGGTATAGAAGTGATGGTAGATTAGGGTCTAACTGAAATATCCGCAGTTTTGATAGTCCGCCGACCTGAGCATAATTTGCGGGGTTTAACCGGCAAACTAATTCCGGAAACGGAAATTTAGACAAAAACTAGAACTTAAAAATCAGATACTAGCAATGAAAACTTTTTGTTTAAATCGAGGTTTAGTTCACGACTTTTTTACCATTGATGCTAGAGGTAAATCTATGCCTCTGGGTGTAAAATTAGTCAAGCTAGCGACCATTGGATGGGTCAAGACCTAGGAAGGTTTACCACGCACTATATGGAAAACAATCACAATATCTCGTACTGGTGATAGTTGGTTTATTGCTTTTTCTTATGAACAAAACCATGAACCAACTTAAGATTCGTTGCAGTCCGCCCATTCCTAGCTGGGGTTGGGCAGATTAGTGCCAGAACTTATCTCCCGAAATTACGGAAAAACTCAAAAGCTATGTCAAATCTGCTTTAGAAAATCTGTGAACAAGCCGACGGCGTTGATCTGCAGTCGGCATAACAAATCAATCCAAAGCTCTCTCACCGTTAATAATTCAGTAATATTGGGAGGGGATTTTATTTGAGCTTGACCCTGTGAGGAGGAGTAGAAACTACCTTTTTGGCTAGACCTAAAATCTGCAAAAGTTTAATGCTCCACCAAGTTATGTCAATCTCCCACCAAGATAAACCAGATTTGGCCATGTAGGGATAAGTGTGATGGTTATTGTGCCAACCTTCTCCATAAGTGACTAGAGATACCCACCAGAGATTACGTGCGCCATCATTGTTTTCAAAGGTACGATAACCCCAGAGGTGTGATGCTGAGTTGACAAGCCAAGTGGAATGCCATAGTAAGACCGAGCGCAAAAATACGCCGTAAATTACAAAAGGCCAACCCCCTAAGAAGTACAACAGCAAAGCGAAGGGAATTTGCATGAGCAAGAAATAGCGATCTAGCCAGCGATAAAAAGGTTGTCTTGATAGATCAGGAGCGTATTTGTGATAAATTTGATAATCAAAAAATTCGGGACGTGGATAAAAAATCCAGAGTATATGGCTCCACCAAAATCCTCGTTGAGCAGAGTATGGGTCTAGATTGATATCTTCTGTGTGGGCGTGATGTTGGCGGTGTCCACCAACCCAGAAAATCGGCCCTCCTTGTAAAGCCAAGGAACCAATAATGGCAATGGCATATTCTAACCACTTTGGTACTTGGAAACTTTTATGGCTTAATAATCGGTGATAGCCTAAACAAATGCCGATACTTCCAAACAACCAGTGCAGAAACATGAGCAAAGCTAGCGCTGGCCAAGAGAAAAACCAAGGCGCTAGCAGGGCTAAAGCGTGAAATGCACCAAAAAATGCTACGTTTACCCACCGAAGACGAAGTGGATCTCCTGTCTCAGGGGTAAACGTCAGAAACTTGCCAGTCATAAAAATTCTTGTTGATGGATGATGAAGCGATTTGCTACTTCTTGGTGCAACCCCAGCAGGATTTTGCCCACTCTGCACAGCAGTTAGTGACAGTAAAGAAAAGCAAGTATCACTTACATTTGTTATGCTAGCAGACTAAATGTTTTCATGCAAGTATCACTTGCATTATTCCCTATGCCATCTCATCCTATTTCAGCTCGTCAACGTTTAATTCAATCAGCACTGGAATTATTTACAGCTCAGGGAGTCAGCGCCACCACAACCCGCCAAATCGCTGAAAAAGCAGAAGTCAACGAAGTCACATTATTCCGGAACTTTGGTAATAAGCATGGACTTTTATTGTCTGTGCTAGAAGAATCCGCAGCTTTCAAGAATTTAGGAGAGTCCCTGGTACAAAGGGCTACTCCTCCTGCTGACATACACCAAGCACTCAAAGATTATGCAAGTGATACTTTACACGCATTGGAACGGATACCGGAGTTAGTTCGGTCTATGGTGGGTGAAGCTAATCAGTACCCAACGGAAAATCGCCGGGCTTTAGGACATGGGTTAACTGAAGCAAACCGCTATGTAGCACAGTATTTAGCCACTGTTATTCACCAAGGAGACTTAAATACCTATCTCCCTGCGGAAAAATTAGCTAGTTTGCTAAATGGAATGATCCTGGGGTATGCGGTGATTGAATTTACCAGTGAATTTCATGAACTATGGGAAAATCGTGATGATTTTTTAGAAAATTTAGTAGTTTTGTTTTTACATGGTGCTATGTCATCTTCAGGAAGGTCAGCAAAAGTTCCAGAAAATGTCCGGGAAGTGGTTGATTTACCTGTAGGTTTAGTTCACAAAATTTTACAACAAGCCAAGAAGTTAGGAACACAAGATTATGCTTTGGCTTATGTGTTATTTGCTACTGGGTTATCTTTGAAGGAAATTATCACTTTGCGGAAAAACCACCAAATCTGTGATAGTTCCCGACACTTCCTGCAAATTACCACCCCGGAATTTCGCCGCCAAGTTCCTGTTAATCAGTGGATTTTGGGTAAACGTTATGGTTCCTACAGCAACAACCCTTTAATCAAATGGTTAAAAAGTCGTAAAGACACTGAACCCACCATGTTTTTGAATAAAACCGGTCAAGCTATGAGAGAATCAGATTTATTACAACATTGGCAAACATGGACCCAGGGATTGTTAACTCCTCAAGGAAAACCGCCTACCATCGCTCAAGCACAAGATACTTGGTGTGTAGAAATGTTGATGCGGGGTATGAGTGGAGAAAACTTGAGTATTCTTACAGGTTGCGATCGCGCTCAATTACAATCCTATGCCACAAGGGCTAAAGAAAAAATAGCCTTAGAGCAAGCAACTCGTTTGGATCATAAGCCTACATAGTGTCAATACTTAGAAATAAATCTATCTATTAGCTGATACTTGGGTAATTTTTGTGGACTATTTGTTATGTTTACAACTTTATCAAAATTTGCTTCAGTTAGAAGCCCAAAAAATTAAATGCCTAGATTGGGTTGAGGAAAAAAGACAACGTTTTCAGCATTTCGTGGGGTTGCGTTCTCCCTTAACCCAACCTACAATCATGTTGACTGAAAAGTATGGCTCTTTGATCAATTAACCATCTATCAAGCACCCCGGAAACAAAGTCATTTATTTTGATTCTTTATTAACTCCATCATCCTATTGATAATATTATCACCACTATTTAATAGTAATTTTGTTGCATATGACTTGCACTTGTATATTAATCAGTTTATTCTCTGTAAATAAATAATGTAACTCTATAGTATTTGTTTAGCGAAATCGAGGTATAAACCAGAGTAAAAAAATAAAGATATATATTCATTTATTCACCTCTTATTTTCATTCGCTATTAAATTAAGAGAGTTACAGTGCAATTTAATACTATAAAAAAATGTGCATAAAACATTCCGCATAATTGGACTAATATAAAAATATCAGAGCTTGCTGACATGAAACTATCGCAGCTAGACCCACTTATTCCGTTAACAGAATTAAAAGAAAAACTCATGAAGT
The DNA here is from genome assembly GCF_029891685.1 of Umezakia ovalisporum Ak1311. Classification (NCBI taxonomy): domain Bacteria; kingdom Bacillati; phylum Cyanobacteriota; class Cyanophyceae; order Nostocales; family Nodulariaceae; genus Umezakia; species Umezakia ovalisporum. The sequence continues at coordinate 21,367 of NZ_JANQDJ010000007.1, forward strand.
TGCCAAAGAACTATTCGCTCCATGAAGATGAAGTGATAGAGTTTCTATCCCGACGAAGATGGCCTGATAGTAATCGGCGTATTGATCGGACAACTTTCTGGCGGTGGAGAAATGATAACAACATTGAGCATCAAAAAGTATTCACCAAAATAGATATCTTAAAACTCTGCCAAATTTGCGACCACTACCGATTAGATGGAACTCGCAATGAATACTTAGAGATAGTAAATAATAAAACAGAGTTGTCTATCAAAAAGTAACAACATATCGAGAAAGTAAAATCTCGACAAAAGTTGAATTACCTCAGATATTCTGATTACAAAAAATAGGGCTGGGGGTGAGGTTATGTTAGTGAGGGACTTTATTCCTCTGGTGCTTCCACACCTGAGCAAAAAGGATTAAAGTCCTGACTATTTTTGCGTTAGTGATACAGATTTTACATAAAGCTCTGAACTACCCCACGGATGAATCCGGGGGTTCCAACTTACCACGTCACTGGGGAACTTTTGGTGCAAAAATTAAGTAAGTCCCGCCCAAGCCTTCGACAATTGTCCGTGTATTAGCAACCATGAGTTTTTGATAGGTATCTGCTTCGCTTCCTGGTTCACCCAATCCATTAGTATACAGTAACCTTCTTGACAGTCTCACATTTGCCTGTTTAGCTACAGGTTGTATCAATTGGTAATTAAGCGTTGTTTCGGCAAAAATTGTTGGTACTTGCGCTTGCTTAATGGTTTTCACCGAATTTTTTATTTGTGAATTGGTGGGATTTTGTCTACTACCCATCTTGTTTAACGCTCCTACCAAAGAAATTCCGTAGGCTGTGGTGTAATAATTCAGGAAATTGCTAGTTGTGACTAATTTGCGTTGACCCTCAGGAATAGTATTTATTCTTGATTTGATCCAACTATCAAGCTGAGTTAGTTCATTTTTAATAAATTTGGCATTATCAATATATAATGTGGCATTTTCAGGTGCTAACTTCTCCAAATTCTTGCTAATTACATCCACCATTTTGATGGTGTTCTTGGCATTGTGCCAAATATAAGGGTTAATTAATTTTTGACCGGATAACTGAATTTGTTGTGGTTGAGTGACTGCTAGCTGATTAACAGCTATTTTAGATGCAGAACTTTGACTTTCTGCCAGGATTTTGTTTAATTCTGGTTCTAAATTGTAGCCACTGTGGAGAATTACACTGGCTTGTGCAATAACCTCACGGTCTTCGGGTGTGGTTCGATAAATGTAGGATTCGCGACCGGGAACAGCCAAGCAAATCAGATTAATGGTATTTTCAGCTACCTGTCTAGTTAAGTCACAAATTATGCTGGTAGTGGCAACAACCCGGGGTAGATTTTCATCTATCCGAATGTTTGTCTGTGTGAATGAGTTGGTTGCTCCTTGATTTCCACAGCCAATAAATCCAATTGTTAACACTATTAATCCAGCTCTTAAGGAGTTATTTGATGGTGTTTTTTTTAGCATGATTAACTCCTCAGTAAATTTATCAAGAATATAATCATTTTCAAATAATAATTTTAAGGATAGTTGGCATGGAAATAACTTAATTTATCGGCAGTTAATTATTTTTAAAGTAATGATAAAGGACACAGCCATGCTGCGTCCTAAAAATATTTAGGGCTTTAACTAAAAATCTAAAGATGGCAATTTGCCTTGTAGAGATTGGAATTTAGACTGAAAACAAACAGCGCAATTGCAACCAAGTTGATCCATAATGGGATGAGATAGTTTGCTGCTATCAAGGGTGACTAATTGTTCCATTGACTGGGTAGATGCTACAGCAATTATTTGTGTATCAGATGCAGGTTTAAGACTAGATGCCTGTGCTGAATTTGCTATCAGTATAGATGCAAGAAATACAGGACAGGCAAGCAAAATCATTTTGGCTATGTTCATAATTCAGGGATAAATACTATTTCTGATACAGCATAGCCAATAAATTCAGCGCCTTCAACCTGCATGATTATGTATTATCAACTACGTCCGAATCCTTGACCTCTGGCCAGCTTAGACCAAACAAGTAATTCCCCTTTGTCACCCCCTGCGGCGAGAAATTTACCTTCAGGATGCCAAGCTAGGCTAGAAAACCCCCCGGAAACACCGGTCAGTACTTGGGAAACTTGTTTAGCTTTGTTCCACAAACACAACCAACCATCACTAGCGGCGGAAGCGAGCAGGAAGCTTTGAGGGGCAAAGGCGATCGCTGTGATAATGTCCACATGATTAGTTAAAATTCGCGCTTCCCAACCCAAAGATTCATCCTTGAGCTTTTCCCAAACTACGACACCTTCAACGCTGGAGGATGCTAAAATCGGGGCACCTAGTTTAGTGGTAGCTTCTGACCATGCTAATTGACGAACCTTACCAGGGAAGCCACGCATGATCCAAGGATCAGGGTTATTCCATTCTAAAACTGTGATACTGCGATCCATATTGCCAGAAGCTAGAAATTTGCCATCAGGGGACCAAGCCATGACTGTACTGACAGTAGGCATATCTAAAATATATGGTTCTTCATCCCAGTTTTGGCTGTGCCAAACCTTAACTCCCTTATAGCCACCAATAGCCAGATATTCTCCGTCGTTACGCCAATCAATTCCCAACACGGAAGAGTTATCAAAATTGAGAGTAACAACAACTTCCCTACTATCAGCATCCCATACTTGGACGTAACGTCCCAAACTAAAAGCTAGTTGATTACCAATGGGACTCCACCCTAGCTGATCTACCCATGCGGGAGCATTTTCTAGTGTGGCAATTAATTGTTCATCCTGCCAAATTTTTACTTGTCCATTTTGTCCACCAACGGCTAAAAACTTGCCATCTGGGGAAAAAGCTACGCAGTCCACTGATGTACCATCACCAGTTTGTAAGGTCGTGGGGTTGCCATCATGCCATCTTACAACTTCACCAGCCGCAGAGGTGGCCGCTAAAGTTTTACCATGAGGTGACCAAGCGATGGCACTGACATAATCTGAAAGCGTCGCTGAATAATGTTCTTTAAATTCCTTAGATTTGCTGGCTGTGGGATTCATAACTCAAGAGCAAATGGCGAAATGGGAAAATCTCTGTACCTGACTTATAGGAAACAAGCAAGAAAATCTTGCTTCAATTGAACTTCGTTCAGATTGCGACCAATAAACACAAGTTCATTTTTACGAGTTTCATTTGGTTTCCAAGGGCGATCGGGTCTACCATCTAAGATCATGTGTACACCTTGAAACACATATCTATTATTTTCTCCAGCAATATTTAAAATACCTTTCATGCGGAAGATATCTGTCCCTTGGGTACGCAATAATTCTGACAGCCAAGAGTTTAGTTTTTGCCCATCTAGTTCGCCACTTTCCACCAAAGCTACAGAGTAAACTGTTTCATCATGTTCGTGAGCATCTTCACCCAAGAAATCCGGATCAATTTCCAAGGCGCGGGATAAGTCAAAAGCCTGCACACCTAACAGGGCACTCATTTCTAATTGCGAATTTTGGGTTCTGTAGATTTTAGCTATAGCATTCATGCTGCGAATCCGCTTTTCTAACTCATCTAAATTTTCTAGTGTTACCAAATCAGTTTTATTTAGCAGAATGACATCAGCAAAAGCAATTTGTTCTTGTGCTTCGTCTGCATCCCAATGTTGCCAGATATGCTTGGCATCTACAACAGTTACTACCGCATCTAAAGACAGTAAATTTTGCATATCTTCATCCACAAAAAATGTTTGAATTACTGGAGCTGGGTCAGCCAAACCAGTGGTTTCAATTACTAAGTGGTCAAACTTATCTCGCCGCTTCATCAAATTACCAATAATGCGAATTAAGTCACCACGGACTGTACAACAAATACAGCCATTATTCATCTCAAAAATTTCTTCATCTGCATCAATAACCAATTGATTATCAATACCCACCTCACCAAATTCATTAACAATTACAGCTACTTTTTTACCATGTTCGTAGGTGAGGATGTTGTTCAGTAGAGTGGTTTTCCCTGAACCCAGGTATCCTGTCAGTACAGTTACAGGCACTGTATTCGCTATTTCTTCAGCCAACATAGTTTAAATACCTTTTTCTGAAAGTCCCGATAATCATTACCATAATAATTCTTTTTATATTTTTGTGGTCAATTGACTGTTATTGGTTTGCCAAGGTTATCCCACACCTTGACTCATAGAGGCTTGTTTGGTAGGCCTTTCATCCATAAATTTGGTGAAAATATAACTAATGGGGGATTTAATATATCTAATATATCTTTTACATTCTCTCTGGTAACAGACAGAACAGAGGTAGGACAGTGTTCTCCTAAAAACTCAAAATCACAAAAACAACCCTTCCCAATGAACTCTTCGTAGAGACGTTACGGAATCAGCTTGCCAAAGTTACTATGGGAAACAATTCATACTTTTAATTTTACGTAGTATAGCACAACTGCACCTTGAAAACTAAATACAGCAATAGTTTCCAAAGGTTAGGGTTACATACCTCCCATTCCCCGCCAAAAAAACGGAAATTAGTATATGGCTATCAAGTGCTCTGGGGTAATGAACTACCCCAGTCTCTCCAGTGGAAGTTGAAACTGGGGTCTTAGTATCTTCAGCTAACCCTAATAAGGCCACTTCCAATTGCGAATTTCCGGCATATCTTCACCGTATTGCTGAATGTAATACTTGTGTTCAATCAGCTTATCTTCTAACATTTGCTTTACATAAGCGGCTTTAGCACCTAATTGTGGCACACGCTCAATTACGTCCATCACTAAGTGAAAACGATCCAAATCGTTGAGCACAACCATGTCAAAAGGGGTAGTAGTAGTTCCTTCTTCTTTGTAACCGCGCACGTGCAAGTTTTTGTGGTTGGTGTGGCGATAAGTCAGACGATGAATTAACCAAGGATAACCATGAAAAGCAAAGATAATGGGTTTATCAGTGGTGAAAATTGTATCAAACTCTTTACCCCTTAAACCGTGGGGATGCTCGGTTTGTGGCTGTAGTTTCATTAAATTCACCACATTAACCACTCGCACTTTTAATTCTGGGAAATGCTGACGCAGAATATCTACAGCTGCTAAGGTTTCCAAGGTGGGAACATCCCCAGCACAAGCCATGACCACATCTGGCTCGCTACCCTTATCATTACTCGCCCATTCCCAAATACTCAGACCTTTAGTGCAGTGCTTAATAGCAGCATCCATATCTAAATATTGCAATGATGGCTGCTTACCCGCAACAATTACATTTACATAGTGGCGACTTCTCAAGCAATGGTCTGTAACTGAGAGCAAGCAATTAGCATCAGGGGGAAGATAAACCCGAATAATCTCGGCTTTTTTGTTGATTACATGGTCGATGAAACCAGGGTCTTGGTGAGAAAAACCGTTGTGGTCTTGTCGCCAAACGTGAGAAGTTAGTAAATAGTTAAGAGAAGCAATGGGTCGCCGCCAAGGAATGTGACGGGTAGTTTTCAACCATTTAGCATGTTGGTTGAACATGGAATCAATGATGTGGATAAATGCTTCATAGCAGGAGAAAAACCCGTGGCGACCTGTGAGTAAATAGCCTTCTAACCAGCCTTGGCAATTGGTTTCACTTAGAACTTCCATTACCCGACCGTTGGGGGAGAGGTTTTCGTCTTCTGGGAGGACCTCAGCTACCCAAGTCCGGTCTGTCACTTCCAGTACAGCGCCGAGGCGATTGGATGCTGTTTCATCAGGGCCAAAGATGCGAAAATTATTGCTTTCTGCATTCATTGTCATCACATCCCGCAAGAACTCTCCCATGGCTTTGGTAGCTTGGGCATAAGTGGTGGCTGGGTGGGTAACGTCAACAGCATAGTCTGGGAAGTACGGCATTTTCAAATCCCGCAGCAGAATACCTCCGTTGGTGTGGGGATTGTCCCCCATGCGTCGATTTCCTTTCGGCGCTAGTTCTGCTAGTTCAGGAATTAATTTACCGTTAGCATCAAAGAGTTCTTCTGGTTTATAACTCTTCATCCACTCTTCCAGTAACTTGAGGTGTTCTGGGTTGCTAGTTACTTCAGCAAAGGGTACTTGATGCGATCGCCAGAAATCTTCAGTTTTTTTACCATCTACATTTTTTGGACCTGTCCAACCTTTGGGGGTTTTGAGAATAATCATTGGCCATTGGGGACGCTTAGTGAAACCATGTACACGGGCTTCTCTTTGGATACTTTGAATTTCCGCAATGGCACTATCTAAAATCCCCGCCAGTTGCTGGTGAACATCTGCGGGATCGCTACCAATCACAAAGTATGGTTTATAACCATAACCTACAAATAAATGCTCCAGTTCTTCATAACTCAATCTGGCGAGTACCGTGGGGTTGGCAATTTTATAGCCGTTAAGGTGGAGAATAGGTAGGACTGCACCATCATGAACCGGATTGAGAAATTTGTTAGAATGCCAACTCGTGGCTAAAGCTCCTGTTTCTGCTTCGCCATCACCCACCACAGCAGCCACAATTAAATTAGGGTTGTCAAAAGCAGCACCATAGGCATGGACAAGAGCATAACCTAATTCTCCACCTTCATGAATTGAGCCAGGAGTTTCTGGCGCAACGTGGCTGGGAATACCTCCGGGGAAAGAAAACTGTTTAAAGAGTTTCTTCATTCCCTCAACATCTTGAGAAATGTTAGGATAGTATTCGCTGTAAGTGCCTTCGAGATAAGTGTTAGCTACCAGTCCAGGACCACCATGACCTGGGCCTGCAATGTAAATTGTGTTGAGGTCGTACTTTTTAATCACTCGGTTGAGGTGAACATAAATCAAGTTCAACCCTGGTGTTGTTCCCCAGTGTCCCAATAGTCTGGGTTTAACGTGTTCTGCCCTTAAAGGTTCTCGTAATAGTGGATTGTCGAATAGATATATTTGCCCAACTGAAAGATAGTTAGCTGCACGCCAGTAAGCGTCTATTTTATGTAGTTCTTCTTCTGTTAAAGGTTTTGCTTGTGCCGGACTTACTAAAGTCATATTGAACTCCATTATTTTGATAAATGCGCCAGTATGCAAGTTTAGTTGTTTTTCCTAAATAAGCCATCTTACTCAAGACAAATTTTTCACCTTGCTACTGAAAGATTAGACACAATTATTCATAGTTCTCAATACTTGTAAATAAGTAACTGAGTAACTACTGTGATGTTTCCATGAAACCTTAACAAAGGTAATATCCTATTACAAAAATTTTCAGGTTTATTTAAGTTTAATTTAATATTTTTTTGCAAAAAATATAGGGCGGGAAATTAACTCAAAGTGGAGTCCTATTCTATATTTTATTTTTTTAACTTGATTAATAATCTATGAGGGAAAAAAATATGTTTCAAAATTCTCAGCTTTTTAATTGATTTATATAAAGCTTTTTATATAGTTATCTAATTACAGCTAGCAATTGTTAAAACTGACCCAATTCAATGGGCAAGTTAGGGAAATTTAGTCCGTTCACAGATAAAAGAGCTAATTATATTGATTTACAGCCATCACACCCTGTGAGCTAACTGCTCTTATTGCCGTAATCAATACCGGAAATAGTACTGTTGTAGTATAACAAGTAAGATAAAGATAGTATTATTAAGGACTATTACATACCGCTTCTTAGCTATCACCAAGCCGATATGTCACAACACAAGCTCCCCCCATCATTCAATGACTGCAACAACCAGAATACCATTCGGATTAGGGGTGCTAGGCAACATAATCTGAAAAATATTGACTTGGAATTACCGCGCGATCGCCTGATTGTATTTACTGGTGTTTCTGGTTCGGGGAAGTCTTCTTTGGCTTTTGATACTATTTTTGCAGAAGGTCAACGGCGTTATGTCGAGTCCCTCAGCGCCTACGCCCGGCAATTTTTAGGTCAGTTAGATAAACCAGATGTAGAAGCCATTGAAGGCTTAAGTCCCGCAATTTCCATTGATCAAAAGTCAACCTCCCACAACCCCCGTTCCACAGTGGGGACGGTGACGGAAATTTACGATTATTTGCGGCTCTTGTTTGGTCGCGCTGGGGAACCCCATTGTCCCATATGCCATCGCTGCATTGCACCCCAGACCATTGATGAAATGTGCGATAGCATTTTGGATTTACCAGACCGCACTCGGTTCCAAATTCTTGCACCTGTTGTTCGGGGTAAAAAAGGTACTCACCGCAAATTGTTATCAGGTCTTGCTTCTCAAGGCTTCGTGCGTGTACGCATCAATGGAGAAGTCTGCGAACTATCTGACTCCATTGAATTAGATAAAAATGCCACACACACCATAGAAGTTGTCATCGACCGCTTAGTGAAAAAGCCAGGTATTCAAGAGCGTTTAGTAGATTCTCTCTCTACCTGTCTTAAACAGTCTGGTGGTATTGCGAACATTATTGTCAGTTGCTCCTCTGATAGCGGCCAAGAGAAAGAAGAAGAATTAGTATTTTCAGAAAACTTTGCTTGTCCAGTCCACGGGGCGGTGATGGAAGAATTATCGCCACGGTTGTTCTCATTTAACTCACCTTATGGCGCTTGTCCCCATTGTCATGGCATCGGGACTTTAAAAACATTTACACCTGATTTAATTGTACCTGACCCAGAAGCACCAATTTACGCAGCCATCGCCCCTTGGTCAGAAAAAGATAATTCTTATTATCTGGAATTACTTTATGGTTTGGGACAGACTATTGAGTTTGAGTTACAAGCCAAGTGGAAGGAGCTAACGGTAACACAGCAGCAAGCAGTGCTGTACGGAGAAAAAGAAGAATCCAGCACACAACACAGGAGAACAAAAAATTTTAAAGGTGTAATTCCGATTTTACAGCGTCAATATGAAGGTGGTTCCGAGTTAATTAAGCAAAAGTTAGAACAATATTTAGTTGACCAACCTTGTGAAGTTTGTGGAGGAAAACGTTTAAAACCAGAAGCTTTAGCAGTACGCTTGGGACAATATGGAATTTTAGATTTAACTGGAGTTTCCATCCGGGATTGTGGGCAAAGAATTGAGCAATTAGAATTGAGCCATCGGCAAATGCAAATTGCAGATTTAGTCTTAAGAGAAATCAAAGCCAGATTGCAATTTTTGTTAGATGTGGGCTTAGATTATCTTACCCTTGACCGTCCCGCCATGACTCTTTCTGGTGGTGAAGCCCAACGTATTCGTTTAGCAACACAAATTGGTTCTGGTTTAACTGGGGTACTTTATGTTTTAGATGAACCAAGTATTGGTTTACATCAACGAGATAATGAACGGTTGCTGAAAACTTTAACTAAATTACGGGATTTAGGTAATACTCTAATTGTAGTTGAGCATGACGAAGAAACCATCCGTGCAGCGGACCATATCATTGATATTGGACCTGGTGCTGGAATTCACGGCGGACATATTGTTTGTCAAGGAAATTTAGAAACTTTACTAGGAGCAGAAGATTCCTTGACTGGGGCTTATTTATCGGGAAGACGAGTAATTACCACGCCACACCAACGCCGAGTAGGAAATGGGCGCAGTTTAATCATCAAAAATGCTCATCGCCACAACCTAAGAAATATCGATGTAGAAATACCTTTAGGTAAACTCGTCGCTGTTACCGGTGTTTCCGGTTCTGGTAAATCTACCTTAATTAACGAATTACTTTATCCGGGATTACAACATCATTTAACCAAGAAAGTTCCTTTACCAACACACATGGACGAAATTAAGGGCTTAAATGCAATTGATAAAGTCATTGTCATCGACCAATCTCCCATCGGACGTACACCACGTTCTAATCCTGCAACTTATACAGGCATTTTTGATGCCATTCGAGATGTATTTTCCCAAACAGTAGAAGCTAAAGCAAGGGGATATAAGCCCGGACAATTTTCCTTCAATGTTAAAGGTGGACGTTGCGAAGCTTGTAGCGGTCAAGGTGTCAATGTCATTGAAATGAACTTTCTCCCGGATGTTTATGTGCAATGCGAAGTGTGCAAAGGTGCAAGATATAACCGCGAAACTTTGCAAGTAAAATACAAAGATAAATCTATTGCAGACGTACTGAATATGACCGTTGAGGAAAGTTTACAATTTTTCCAAAACATTCCCAAAGCTGTGAACCGTTTGCAAACTTTATATGATGTCGGTTTGGGCTACATCAAAGTGGGACAACCTGCAACCACTTTATCTGGCGGCGAAGCGCAACGGGTAAAATTAGCAACGGAACTATCTCGACGTGCTACGGGTAAGACCCTTTATTTAATTGATGAACCAACTACAGGGTTGTCTTTTTATGATGTCCATAAGTTATTGGATGTATTGCAAAGATTGGTGGATAAAGGTAATTCAATTTTAGTCATTGAACACAATTTAGATGTCATTCGTTGCGCTGATTGGGTAATTGACTTGGGTCCAGAAGGAGGAGATAAAGGAGGAGAAATCATTGCTGTGGGTACTCCAGAAGCAATTGCTAATCATCCCGGTTCCCACACTGGACAATATTTGCAGCAGGTATTAAAGCAGTATCCCCCCACAAAGAAGTAAGAGTTTTGTTTTCTTTTTTGTAGGGTGTGTTGTCCCATGGCGCAACACACCACCCTTGATTTTCCCTGGGTCAGGACTTAATCCATAAACCGTCGTAAGCTCAAATGCAGAAAAATTAAACTCTCAAGATACTAGTCATAACCAAATGTATATGCTATAGTAGCAAAGTATGAAAAAATATGGCTCAGTAGCTCAGTTGGTTAGAGCACGGGACTCATAAGCCTGGGGTCGTTGGTTCAAATCCGACCTGAGCCACTTTAAATTAAATCAGTAATGCAACTAAGGTAATAAGCCAAAGAATTAGTTTTCTCCATTATAGCTTGAGTCAAGAGTGATTACTTCTGAACTGCCTCCGGATTCATCTGTGGCGTTGCAACTTACTACGTAGGTTTGCTTTGCCATGTTAAATAAGTTATTTTTTTCAGAGGCTTTAGGGGATAGGACTGAGGATTAACTCTTTACGCACTTCACGAGTTTAAGATTATGAATCTTGTCAGGCGGTATCTTGCCCGTTCTTGTACATCTCCCTTACATCACATTGGTTGTATAGTTATTCATGCCATACTGCAATTTCCGCTGTCAAACACTAAAGTGTAGAACTTATCTTCAAAACTGATCAATAGACCAACATAATGAAAAATAATCCGGTAACTGTTATTTATTTATTATGGTTTACCGTACCTAAAAATTAGCATTAACCGTAATATTTACCCCACCAAAATTATGAACGGTAATCATCAATTATTTGGTGATAAAAACCGAATTTACAGAAAGATAAACCTTACATATTATAAAGATGTCAGCACAAAACCCAGTGCAAACAATAAATACTAAAACTAAGCTAGTTCATGGAGGAATAATTATGACATTACTACGTTGGAATCCCTGGATGGAAATTGGCACTTTACAACGTCAAATCAATAGTTTACTTGAAGACACAACAGTAGTATCTACATTATTTGACAAAGATTTTATCAAATTTCCCCCGACTGAGTTAGAAGAAACTGAAGATGCTCTTCATCTGAAGCTAGAATTGCCAGGTATGTCCGCAAAAGACCTAGATATACAAGTAACAGAAAAAGCTGTGTATATTAGCGGTGAGCGTAAATCTGAAACTAAAAACGAAGACAAGGGTACTACCAAAAGTGAATTTTACTACGGCAAATTCCAACGGGTGATTCCTCTATCTGTAAGAATTCAAAATAACAATGTCACCGCAGATTACAAAGACGGTATCTTGAACTTGACCTTACCCAAAGCTGAAGAAGCAAAGAACACAGTAGTCAAGGTAAACTTGGCATAAGCTACTGACTAATCAGTTTTGTTGAATTCGTAATCAAATTGTTTTACCTCCTGTGATAGATTTTGATAACTACAAGCTCGGTGATAACAACCGGGCTTTTTTCTTATTACAAAGTTCCCCCACTGCTTGAAGAAGTCGGGATTTCCGCTAAAGAGTGTATCAAAAAATGCACCAATAAAAATCCCTCCCCTATAATTTAACCTTGCCTACAGAAAGTTTTGGCTGTTGGCCTAGTGGCGATACTGAGGCTCCATTGAAAAATTTTGTAACATTATTAAATTTTTGGTGAAAAAAATTCATATTACCCTGCATTAGAGAGCGTCAATTCATTCATCGTCTACTTTTATTACAAAAAGATGACAAATTCCCTGATAATTATCTAGACTGATAACTGTTTTACGGCTCAACTTTGATACATGGTTGTCCTGGTCGCTGCTGCTAAAGTTAGCGAACAAAAACAATCGCAAGAAAATTGATTTAAACTCAATATGTGAGCGACTCTGCCAGATTATTCCGTGCAATCTGATGGTTGAATGGCGAAGTATTGGCTTAATTATCAATAACAAAAACTTGCGTTTATGTCGGAATGATGAATTAGATATCAAGCAAATTGTTTGATGAAAATCACTTTCCTGATTTGAACTCACTAAGTTGGATGATGGAGTTTTCTTAACCCTAAACTTCTTGCATTCTTAAGTATAGCTACCAAAAATTTGGAACCAAATTCGTATGGTGCAGCAACAAGATTGGACGAATTTTTCGTTACAACGTCCGAATTATTTTCCTGGACAATATCTCTTAGATGAAGATTTCGAGTTGGCGCATAAATATCTCAGCGATCGCCAACGTTATATTAATAGTAGGCTGCATTTAGCCGGCATCGTGGAAGGTCTAGAAGTAGAAGCCATGGCCGGGGAAACAGCAGTTACGGTGAAGGCTGGTACAGCCATTGATGGGGAAGGTAATCTAATTGTATTAGCAGAAGAAAAAACCAACATCAAGATCAATTCTCTATGTTGGGTGTGTTTGCGCTATCATCAAGAGCCAAAAGTATTACAACAACCAGAAATACCGGATAGTTTCACTCGCTTTGCAGAAACTCCCCTGTTAACATTAGAAGCGATTGAAACCAAAGATGCTAAAACGGTGCTGTTAGCTAAACTCGTCGTAGAAAACGGACAAGTGCAAGTAGATAACAGTGTCCGCCAATATTCCGGGGCGAGGTTACCCAGTAGCCAAGGTGAAGAAATTAACCTCAGAAGTGATGGGGAATCCTTAGCGATTAAAGGTAACTTGAGTGTATCCGGGTCGTTAAAATTAGGGGAATCCCTGATTAGTTTTGTGTCGGAAACCATCGCCACAGATAGCGATCGCACGGATGTAGTACCTTCAGAAAAAGCCGTTAAAAAACACATAGAAGCCAAAATTAAAGAGCGACTGGCGGCTTTAAATGCTCCCACAGAGGAAAAACCGGCAATTTCCCTCTCTACTCAGCCGGATGGGCTGTATGGTTGGTCAACGGAAGGCGGTGGGGCTGAAGATATTTCATCTGTGATCAAGTTAATCTCCTATCGCGCTGGCCAGACCGCCACACGGCTCACCATTGAACGCGATACAGGTAATGTGGGTATTGGTACAACCAGTCCAGGGAGAAAACTAGATGTTAACGGTGTCATCCGCGCCTTACATCTAGAGTCTACAAACCCCATGCGACATCGGATGTATCCCAATGAACCAATAGTTTATCAAGATATTTTTGACGCCAGAGATCAGGGTGCTATTACTAAATTTGGTAAACCTAGTTACGACGATACTAGCTATGTAACTAACTTGTGGAATGATCGTAAGCTGATTAGGTATGGGGGAAACAACGAAGAAGACGACAATGGCGCAGTAGTAACCATTCCCGAAGGATACAATACTGTTTGGGTGCGAGTCTTAGGTGAGCGATGGAACGTTATCAAGGCCTTCTTTATAGATGGGGAAAAAGAAAACCTGGGACGGTGGACGGGTGGATTGAGAAAAAATAATTGCTACTGTCCCGATGGTTCTCTTTCTGATAGTCATTGGGACAAACACCAATGGCTTCCGATTCCCGCAGGGAGATCGGGTAAGCTAGCTCTGATTTCCAAATCAGGTACTAGCGGTGAATTCTGTCTGTCTGGATTGGCATTCAGCAAAAACCCTTGGTCTCACGCTACTCAATCCGCCGTCGGATACCACTGGAACGTCAATGGTGGTGAGGGAAATGGAATTCAATGGGCAGACAAAGGAAATGGGGACAGCTGGTATTATGACCTCCTGGGGTTCATTAATCCTAAAACTAATTTGGATTTAAGAGTTCCAATTGTATCCTCTGGACAGGACAAGTTACTTTATGTAGTAGTACCTAACACATCTGAGTTCGCGAATGGTGGTACACACACAGGCATTAAAATAGCCAGGATTGGCGACAAAGGGCAGCCAATTGAAGAATACGTTGCTGTGGAAAGATTCCTAGCAACTTATGATAACCCCTTCGCTCGTCATTGGAACAGTAAGGTTACTCAACGCTATATCGCCGCTCGTATCCCCGCTGAGTTGCTTCCTAAACCAAAGTCTGATGGTAACTATCCGGTGACATATCTCAGCGTCAGAATTGATCTGAGCAAGCAAAATGAACCTCTGCGGTTACGAGAAATGGGTACTCATGATTTGGAAGTTCCCTATGGTTTCTGATGAAGATTAACAACTTTCAACAGCAAGTGAGACACCAATGAAGGAACAACTGGAGAAACGCCTACAGGTACTAACAGCAGAATACGAAGCCGGACAGAAAGCACTAGCTAATTTAGAAGTACAAAAAACTAGCCTGCGGGAAACTTTACTCCGCATTAGCGGGGCAATACAAGTATTAGAAGAAGAATTAGCTATTGCTAACAGGGAAAACAATCACAAACCCCAAGAAATTGACACTTTTACCCTAGAAGTTATTGCCAAAAATTAAGTGCATAGAGTCAAACAAATAGGAATTTATTCATGCTAGATGACTTAGATAGCACCCTAGAAAAATTACTAACTCACGAATTACCAGAGTTAAAACGGTCAACTGAAACCAACGTGGCTATTAGTTTTGATATGCCCTTTGAAGGTTCTATCAAACAAAAACCAGCTATTAACCTGTTTCTGTATGATGTCCGGGAAAATCTGGAAATGCGGAGTAGTGAATGGTCGGTGCAACGTCGCCAAAACGGCACAGCCGTTAAAAAACGGCCTCCAGCTAGGATAGATTGTTCCTATTTGATTACTGCTTGGGCTAATTCCGATGACCCCCAACAAGAACATCACATTTTGGGAGAAGTAATGAAATTATTGCTGCGTTATCGGACTTTACCAGCAGCAATTTTACAAGGTAGTTTAAAAGGACAAGAACCATTACCCGTAGGAGTTGGTTTACGTTCTAGTTACTTACAAAGTTTAGGGGAATTTTGGCAAGCAATTGGAGGAAAACCCAAAGCAGCACTCAATTACACAGTAACAATCTCCGTACCTGTGGAAGAACCAGAAACAGAATTTCCTCTGGTACTTTATAAACGCACGGAAATTAACAGAATTTAATAACAGAATTTAAATTTAACAATTCTGCTAATTCCTCATTGTGCCATACCTTGGATCTGATTCATCATGCTTAGATTGTTCTGCAACTACTATGTAAAAAATGCTAAAGCAACAACAATTTCAACATCAAATAGCAATGGCTGGACAAGTTAAGGATGCCATCACAGGGGAAGGAATTTCCGGGGCTATGGTTAAGATTGTTGACGCTCCTGATGAGTTTATTAACTTTGTCATCTTCAAAACTCAACTCCTAGGATTACCAGGCTCAATGCAGTGTTTCTCAGGGAATACCGACCTTGATTCATCCCCAGCCAGCCTACCTACAGCAATTCAAGAATTTCGACAAAACTTGAGAAATCCTTACTTGAATACTGCTGATAAAGTGCAATTATTTCAGGCTTTGTTGGCAAATAATTACCTGAGTGGGCGGGATAAATTTCAAGGATATCAAGAAATTATTGACTATTTTCCCTGCAAACCCAAAAATAAACAATCTCAACTAGGCAGGACTAAAAGTATATTTGATGGTTGGTTCTATTTCAGAAGTTTACCAGCAGGATTCTATCAATTAGAAGCATCTTTATTTGATGCTCCCAGGCGTTATGCCAAGAGTCAAGGTCAAGTTGAGATTACTGCCAAAAATAATAAAGATATTATTAAGGAGGATGAAAATTTTGCTGTATTTGATACTATTAATACAGCAGAGTTAAAATTAAAACCAACAACGCTTCTAGGCACAATCACCAGTGCAGATGACAACGAAGCGATTGGCATGGCTAGAGTGGAAATTCAAGGGAGTAGAGACCACGGTTTTAGCTCTACTGAAATCATTAAACAATCACAGGGAGAATGGAATTATCGACTTGTTGGTATAGAAGCAAGAAATACTCCCATTACAGTAATAGTTTCAGCTAAGGGATATACCAAACAACAAAAACAAATCTATTTGCAAACAGGAGAAGTGAAATCATTAGATTTCCAATTAACCGTCAATTGAGATTTTCTTAATTCTCAATTGCATTTGTCCGATAATCACAATTATCAACAAAGGAAAACATATCATGCCCACCTATTTGACCCCCGGTGTCTATGTTGAAGAAGTATCTTCAGGGGTAGCGCCAATTGTCGGTGTAGGAACGAGTACGGCTGGTTTTATTGGTATCATTACTCTAGCTCCAGCCACTGGAGATACTGCAGCAGAAACCATACCAACTGCTGAAAGTGAAGTCAAACTGTGTACAAACTTCACAGAATTTAAGAAATTTTTTGGTGATTTTTCCACTAATTCTGGTCAAAGTATCCTCGCCCATGCGGTTTATGGCTTCTTCAGAAATGGCGGAACCAGGTGTTTTGTCACTTGGGTAGCAGAAGAAGCAAACCTAGATGCAGCTTTGGATAAATTTGAAGCCATTGATGAAATTGCCATTGTTGCAGCGCCTGGCGTTACCAGTAAAACAGCCTTAGCAAAAATTGATATTCACTGCCGCAATTTAGGCGATCGCTTTGCTATTCTGGACACGGAAGAAGATATTCCCGTTGACTCCGACCAACTGAAGCCGGGTAGTGACAAACTAATAGGAAACTCAGACTATGCAGCTGTATACTATCCTTGGATTCAAGTTTATGACCCCGTAAGTAAAGACCTAAAATTCGCTCCTCCTAGCGGACACATTGCTGGTATTTATGCTCGCGTAGATGACAAAAGGGGAGTTCACAAAGCACCTGCTAACGAACCCATTTTAGGGGCGGTTGGGTTAAAGCAGGATATCAGCAAGGCTAAACAAGCACCATTAAATAATGATGGTATCAATTGCATTCGTAATCTTAACGGCAACATCCGCATTTGGGGAGCTCGGACATTAGGAGCAGGAAAAGATAATCCCGACTTCAAATATATTAATATTCGTCGTCACTTTAATTATCTGCGTGAATCCATAGATGAAGGAACCCAATGGGTAGTATTTGAACCCAATACCCCAGAACTATGGGCAAAAATTCGCCGCAATATTACCGCATTCCTGACCAATGAATGGCGCAAAGGTGCATTATTTGGCTTAACACCCGAAGAAGCATTCTTTGTCAAGTGTGATGCAGAAAATAATCCTGTAGAAACCCGCAAACTCGGTCAAGTAGTGACTGAAATTGGTGTCGCAGTCATAGAACCAGCAGAGTTTGTTATCTTCCGCATTAGCCAACTTGTGGGAGAGCAAAAATAACTTAAAAAGTAACTTATTCACCTATTCCCAAATTAATTAACCTATGCAGACATCCACACACCTCAATTTAACCGCCCCTGGTGTATATTTACAGGATATTCCTGCTATACCAGGTGAAGATTTACTCACGGGTGTTCCGGTGTTCTTGGGGGTTGCTGGGGTTAATAATTTTCCGGAAAATCATCATCCTGTACCGCAAATGCTCACACTGTGGACTCAGTTTGTGCAGTATTTTGGTAAACCATTACCTAATAGTTATTTAGCTCATGCGGTACGGGGGTTCTTTGAAAATGGCGGTCGTCTGTGTTATGTGGTGGGTTTAAAAAATCAGACTCTGGCGGAACTGCAAAGGGGCTTACAGTCCATCGAACCACTAGATATTATCGATTTAGTATGTGGGCCAGATGTTCTGCAAAACTCTCCAGAAGAAGCTCTGGAAATGCAACGAGCTATACTAGAGCATTGTGACACAATGGGCGATCGCTTTGCCATTCTTGATGCCTTCAATATCTCCAAAACTGAAGATATCAAAGTTTTGAAAGCACAACAACAAGGATTAATTGGCGATAATGGTGCACTTTATACTCCCTGGCTGAAACTAGAAAACGCCTCCTGTAACATTCCTCCTTGTGGTCATATTGCTGGGATTTATGCGCGTAATGATTCCCAAGTCGGAGTTTATCGCGCTCCCGCTAACTATTTATTAGAAGGAGTTTTGGATTTAAGTTTTTTATTTTCCGATGTACATTGGCAAATCCTAAATTCAGCAACAGGAGGCGGAGTTAACTGCATTCGCAGTTTTAGAAGTCGGGGAATTAGAGTTTGGGGTTCACGTACGTTAAGTCAAAATCCTGAATGGCAATACATCAACATTCGCCGCCTAAAAATCACCATTCTGCGGTGGGTAGAACGTCATTTAATCGATGCTGTATTTGAACCCAATAATACAGATTTATGGGTAAGGATAGAGCGGGAATTAACAGTTTACTTAGAAACTCTTTGGGAACAAGGAGCAATTCAGGGTGAAACTACAGAAGAGGCATTTTATGTCAAATGTGACGCACAAACCAACCCGCCAGAAATCCGTAATACTGGAAGGATAATTACCGAAATTGGTTTCGCACCTACTACTCCCAGTGAATTTATTGTGATTTCCTTAGTTCACGGTAGTAGCGGCGTTAAATTTGTCGAATCTTAGTAATTTGAGGAGCAATTATCATGCCTAATGTTAAAGATACCCATGATCCATTTAATGGTTATAATTTCTGGGTAGAGTGGGATGGTATCGTCCATGCAGGTTTTAGAGAATGTGCTGGTTTGAATGCCACTAGAGCGGTGATTGAATATCGAGAAGGTACGGACAAAAGTTTGGGACAAAGAAAAGTACCTGGTTTAAATAGCTTTGGTAACATCAGCCTCAAACGAGGAATTACTGATAATGATGAACTGTGGAAATGGCACAAAGATTTATTGGATGGTAAAGAAATAGAGCGCAAAAACGTTTCTATTATTCTCGCTAATGACTTAGGGGAAGAAACAATTAGATGGAACCTAGAAAATTGTTGGCCGACTAATTGGAGCGGACCAGATTTTAATGCTACTGCTAGCGAAATAGCAATAGAATCACTAGAATTTGTTCACGAAGGAATCACCGTTGGTTAATGTGAGGAAAAATGCACCAGACTGAATTTCTTTTTACCCTACCTCGCGGCTACATCGATGCAGAAGGAAACCTTCATCGCGAAGGAACTATGCGACTATCAACAGCTTTTGATGAAATCGCCCCTCTGCGCGACCCCAGGGTACAGAGAAATCCTGGTTATCTGGTGATTATTCTGCTAGCGCGAGTGATTACTAAGCTAGGAACTTTAGACCAACTCAATACCAAAATTATTGAAGAATTATTTTCTGGGGACTTGGTTTACCTGCAAGACTTTTACCAACGAATTAATCAAAATGGTCATACACGCTTTCAGGTTTCCTGTCCCCATTGCGGTGGTGAGTTTGAAGTGGAAACTTCCCCAGTGGGGGAGTAGTTTGCTACCCCTCAGAACGTCTTCTAGAGGAGGTAGCTTACCTTTCCTATCACTTTAATTGGTCTTATGACCAAGTAATGAATATGGAACATTGGGAAAGACAACAGTGGGTAGCTCAAGTAGCACGCATTAATCAGCAGATTAATCAGCAGTCAGGTAATAGTAATTAAACATTCAGGATTTTCTCAATAGGAGGATGTTTATGGCAAAATCGCAAAAAAAAAAGAACAGTAATTCTGATAAGAATGCCCATGACCCCTATATGGCTTTCAATTTTATGGTAGAAATTGATGGTTTAACAGTAGGTGGCTTTTCAGAAGTTACAGGATTAAGCAGCAGACTGGAATTAGAAAGTTATGTAGAAGGGGGTGTTCATCATCGTGTTCATCAATTCCCCAAATACATGACTTATCCCAATCTAGTTTTAGTGCGGGGACTGGGGGAAAGAGATGATTTATGGAAGTGGTATGAAGATGCTACCAGGGGTAAAATTCGTCTCATCAACGGTACAATTATGGTGCGAGATGGTCAGCAATCAAAATTAATTGCATGGAACTTTAAAAAAGCTTATCCAGTAGCTTGGGAAGGACCACAATTGAATGCTAGTGATAGCTCGCAAGTGGCTTTTGAACGTTTAGAATTAGTGCATAGGGGAGTTTATAAAGCTTAATAAAAATGGTAATAATATCAGCATTGAATGCCAGAATATAACTAATTAAAAATCTGCAATGACATCTACTAATTTACCAACATGGCAAAGACATCTTAATCCTAAACTTGTCAAAAGATTTAATAGTCTGTTGACAAAACCCGGGGTTGTTAATATTCGCATGGGGAGAAATATTATTGAGCGATCGCCCGATATTTTGCATCGCCTACCTTTACTCGCTCAACAAATGCAGCGCTGGTCAACTACGATTAATTTAAAATCAGAACCAACCCCTATTATTTATATTCAAAATCAATACCATAAAAATAAAGCCGCAGAAGCTATAAATTCTAGCTTATCATCATCAGATATTATTCAAATTAACCAGCAACTTCCAGTTGTTAAAGCTAAAGCGATGACAGTTAGAGAAACTGCTGGAGAAAATCAGCGATCGCAATCAACACCATTAGTTTTACAACCAGATAATTCTTTACCTAATTTAGACACAAATATTTCTACTCAATCTCAATCTCTAAGAACAGATTTTTTTTTAAATCAAACTCAGAAATTAATATCATCAAACCCAATAAAAGAAAATAGCGATGTTTCAGAAATTCCCATTCAAAGCAAGTTAGATACCACATCATCACCCAGTACCAGCTTACCAGTAGTTCAACCTGAGAACTCTTTGCCAAATCAATCATTACAAGACACACCCTTAGTTAACCTAGTTAATCCCAACTCTTTTCTAGGGGGAACTACACCAACTTCACAAATTCCCATTCAAAGCAAGTTAGATACCACATCATCACACAGTATCAGCTTACCAGTAGTTCAACCTGAGAACTCTTTGCCAAATCAATCATTACAAGACATACCCTTAGTTAACCTAGTTAATCCCAACTCTTCCCCACAAATTCCCATTCAAAGCAAGTTAGATACCACATCATCACCCAGTATCAGCTTACCAGTAGTTCAACCTGAGAACTCTTTGCCAAATCAATCATTACAAGATATCCCTCTAGTTAATGAAATACCTCAACCAAGACTTACAGAACCTTTACTCGATTTAGTAAAAAAAAATAATCATATTTATCCCATTGTTGAAAGTTTATCATCTGTTATTAATTTTGAAAAAAATAGCTCAAATTTAACCAGGCTAATTAAGCCAAAATTAGAAAACAGAAACACAGTAGTAGTTTATGCCAGAACTAAAAAGCCTGAGATAGTAAAAGTTAATTCTGAACCTTATTTACCTCAATTAGAACCATTAATATGGTCTAATTATCCTATTGCTAAACAAAAGGGAAATAACTTAAATGCTGAACAACTAAATCACCAGACAGGTTTGATGTCAACGGCTGATCGTAGCACATCATCCCATCAGTTACCAAATCCTATCAGCAATAGTATTCCGGTCAACCAAACAATAAATATATCCCATTCTTCTGTTAATTCTCATCCTCCTCCAATTAACCAAAGTCAAAAAACATCACTGGAAGGAGTGAGTATACCACCTCACATTAATGTTGATGATTTAATAGAAAAAGTAGAACGGAGAATCATGCGCAGATTAGTTATAGAAAGCGAACGGAGAGGGAAAAGGAAATGGCGCTAGAAAAGTTAAAAATTAAAGCTGAAAAAAGTAGTGAGGGAGATTTCGCCGATGAAATCGAAGTTTTGTTTAATCCTAACCAAGTACAAATTAATAAAACTGGTTGGACAATCGGCGAAAAAAGTCTAATTCCTTCTAATGCTTTAGCAACATTAACCATAGAGTTATTCTTTGATACCACTCTCACAGGTTCTCCTCCGGAAAATGTCCAACAATATACCAAAAAAGTTTTTAATTTAACTCGTCCCAGAATTGGGACAAGCGACAAAAGACCACCTCGATGTAAGCTAGTTTGGGGAACTATTGGGGGAAAAGATAGCGTTTTATTACCAGATGGCGTATTAGAAAGTGTGACGAAAACTCTAACCCAGTTTTTGGAAGATGGTACACCTGTGCGCGCTACTTTGAATTGTACATTTAGGGAGTGGACAAAACCAGAAAACCAACAAAAGGAAGAGAATTTAATTGATGATCCGGTTCGTATTGTCAAAAGAGGAGAAACCCTCAGCAGTATTGCTCATGAAGAATATGGTGATCCTAATTTATGGCGAATAATTGCAGCGGAAAACCAGCTAGATAATCCCCGTAAAATACCACCGGGGTTAGTTTTGACAATTCCACCTTTGCGAATTGAAAGTTATACTTAAAGGAGGGAACTATGTCTGATTATAGTGGTGTAAAAACTCTTTCTCCTAATATTAAAGTTTTAATTAAAGGACAAAAGCTTTCTGCTCAAGCGAGTGCTGATTTAATTTCAGCTAAAGTATATGAAGATATAGAAGCACCAAGTATGTTTACCTTGGAATTCGCTAGCTGGGATTTAGCGAAGGGTAAATTAACTTGGATTGATGATGATTTATTTGAGATTGGTAATGAAGTAGAAATTCAAATGGGTTATGAGAATCAATTAAAAACGGTAATTGTGGGAGAAATTACGGGATTAGAACCTGAGTTTCTCCAAAGTTCTGCGCCGATCTTAGTAGTAAGGGGACATGATCTGCGTCACCGTTTGTTACGGGGAACTAAAACGAAATCCTATGCGAAAATGAAAGATAGTGATATTGCTAGTCAAATTGCTAGAGCGAGGGGACTATCACCAAAAGTTAAGGATACTGATGTAAAACATGAGTATGTTTTGCAGCATAATCAAACTGATTGGGATTTTCTCCAAAGTCGTGCAGAACGCATTGGCTATGAAGTAGTTATTGATAAGAAAACATTATATTTTCAACCTCCGCAAAACGATGGTCAAAAGGTTGTAAGTTTAAAGTTTGAAGAAAATTTACGGGAATTTTTACCCCGTTTAAGTACCATGTCTCAGGTGGAAGAGGTGGAAGTAAAGGGATGGGTACCGGAAGATAAAAAAGAAGTCATAGGTAAAGCTGCTGCAGGTAAAGAAGGAAGTAAAATGGGGGGTAAAACTACTGGTCCCAAGACGGTAGAAACATTTGGTAAATCTGTTTCTACTGTAGTTATTCAACCAGTAGCTAGCAAAGAAGAAGCTGACCAAATAGCTTTAGGACAGTTTAAAGATATGGCGATCGCCTACATAAACGCTGAAGGAACTTGTCCGGGAATTCCTACTTTGAGAATTGCCAAAGTTATCGAAGTAACTGGAGTAGGAAAGCGATTTAGTGGAATGTATTATGTGACATCAACCGAACATAATTACTCGGAATCCCAGGGTTATAGTACTTTATTCACTGCTAGGAGAACCGCATCATGATGGGAATAGATTTGTTAATACCACATGACCCCAATGTTCGCTTTTATGGTGTCACTATTGGCGTAGTTACTAATATTAAAGACCCCGATGGAGTAGGCCGAATTAAGGTCAAGTTCCCCTGGTTATCAGATGAAGATGAAAGCGCTTGGGCTAGGGTCATGACTCCCATGGCGGGAGAAGATAGGGGATTTTACTTTTTACCTGAAGTTGATGATGAGGTTTTAGTGGCTTTTGAACATGGTGATATTGCCTTTCCTTATATTTTAGGCAGTTTATGGAATGGTAAAGATAAACCCCCTTTAAAGAATGATGATGGGGAAAATAATATACGCATGATTAAATCCCGCAGTGGTCATAAAATTGTTTTAGATGATACGGAAGATAAAGAGAAAATTATTATTGAGGATAAAAGTGGTAAAAACATAATCACCATTGATTGTGAGAAAAATTCCCTCAGTGTCCAAATAGAAGAAGACATCAATATTGAAGCTAAGGGAAAAATTACTATCAAAAGTACAGACAAAGATATTGCCATTGAATGTAAGAATCTGGAAATTAAGACTCAACAAGAATGTAAAATAGAAGCGGGTTCAAATTGCAGCATTGAAGCTAAATCTAAAGCGGAATTTGCAGCTAAGTCAGGCTTAGAAGTTACCTGTGCGGCGGGAGTCAAGGTTAATAACGGGGCTTTGGAGGTGATGTAATGGATATTAATTTTTTAGGGGTAGGTTGGACTTATCCTGTACAGTTTGATGACAAAGAAAAACTGCTAATGGCAAAGTACGAAGATTGTGTACGTCAGTCAATTTGGGCTATTTTAAGTACCGCCAGGGGTGAACGTGTCATGCGTCCTGATTTTGGCTGTCGAATTCATGATCGCGTTTTTGCACCAAATAGCGCCGGTACAGTGGGTGAAATCATTAGTGATGTGCGTTCGGCTCTAGTGGAGTGGGAACCGCGCATAGATATTTTAAATATTGATTTGCTTTCCCATCCCTCTCAACCTAATGTGCTGCACATTTCCATTAATTATCAAGTTCGCACCACTAATAATGCCTTCAATTTAGTTTATCCTTTCTATTTACAGTAGCGAATTATGTCTATTCCTCCACCTAAAATTGACCAACGCAGCTATGAAGATTTGGTTGAACAAACCCAAGCCTTGGTTAAGAAATATACAGGTAAAGATTTTAACAAATCAAATGCGGGTTTAGCACTAATGCGGATTTTTAGCCGCATGGCTACAGTAGTCAGCGATCGCCTCAATCGCGTTCCCGACCGCAACTTACTAGCATTTCTCAACTTAATTGGGACTCAACAAACTCCACCCCAACCGGCTAGAGTCCCCCTCACTTTTAGTTTAGCTGGTGGTAGTCCTGTAGATGCCCTTGTTCCCGCCCACACCCAAATTTCAGCACCGCCTTTAGAAAACGAGAAAGAAGAAGTTATCTTTGAAACCGAACAAGATTTGTTGGTTACTGGTACGAAATTACAAGCAATGTTTGTCATAGAAGACCGGGATTATTACAGCGATCGCACTGAACACACCATCCCTGCTACCGTTCACCAAAATCAACCATTTTTAGCCTTCACTGGTCATCAATCAGTGGAGCATTACTTATATATCAATTGTGAAGAAATTTTCAAGATTCCAGAATTAACAACTGCTACCATCACCATAGATACTGATAGCCCAGACAGTGCCATCAAACTGCAAAAATTACTCGATACATGGTTTTATTGGGATGCAAAACAATGGCAAACATTAACCAATGTACAAACCCAATCAGATGCAACACAATTAATTATTACCCTAACACAGTTACCCAAATTAATGCCTGTAGAAATCAACGGGCAAAAAGCCAAATGGTTAAAAGTCGCTTTGATACCACACAACCGGCAAAATTTACCGGAAATCACTCAAATTAATTTCAGTATTAATATTAATCATACCCAAACCCCCAAACTCTGCTTATTTAACACCTCTTCCCTCGATTTAAGCAAAGAATTTTACCCCTTCGGGGCTACACCTTTGCGTAACGATACTTTTTCTATTCCTCTAGCTAATGAATATATTAAACCCGGAGTCGGTATCATCATTGATGTTAAATTGAGTCATCAACCGACCTATACCCAAGATTTAGAAACTATTTGGGAAATAGGCAACGGGCAAGAATGGCAAATTATTGAAACAACAACTAATGAAAATCAATTTAGATGGTACAATAACTCATCACCCATTAAGTTTATAGAAAATAGTACATCATCTACCTTTCAATTCCCCCAAAATTTACCAGAATTAACTGAGAATCAGGAAGAAAATTATTATTGGATTCGTGCCAGAATTACTAACGGTATTTATGGCAGAAAAGGCAGAGAAAGAAAATATGTTGTCTATAATGATGTCACCCTGGTTGCTCAAAATATCACCTCTGGACAATCAGAAATATACGTTGATAGTGTCGATGAATTAGAAATTGACAATATTATCCGCCTGCAAACTTCTGGGGGTGAAATCCTCCAAGAAGAAATTAAAATTATTGGCAAAGTAGAAGCACAAAGAAAGCTAATTTTAGAGAATACCACCCGCAATGCTTACACAGCAGGCAGTCGAGTCTTAAGTAAATTTACTATGGCGGAAAATACTCCTGATACCTTTGATCCGCCTGTAGTGGAATCGGTAAACATTACTTATACAGTTGCTTTAGAAAAACCAGCCTTTTATTATGCCTACAATGATTTTATCTATTGTGAAGGCACCCCTGTGTTAGTCAGATTATCTCAAGCCGCTCAACCAGGGGAAACTGTCATACATCTGGATGATGTCAGCCCCTTTAAAATCGGTGAGTTTCTTAAATTTGATGATAATCACCCAGAAAAACAGCAAATTGAACTCATTGATAGCGATGGTAACTTAGTTATTTTCACCAAACCCCTAAATTATCATCATCAACGTGCTGGTAGAGTCATCCGTTGTTTTCATCCCTTAACACCCCAACTTAATCGTCAATCTGCTTTGTATTTGGGATTTAATCAACCATTTCCCCGCCGTCCCAACACACTTTACTTGCAAATCGAACCCCCAAAACAAGAAGAAGTTTTACCCAACGCCAACCAGGGGACAACTGACATTAATTTACAGAGAATTGTTTGGGAATATCCCAGCCCCAAGGGATGGGAACCATTAATTGTCCAGGATGAAACCCAAGCCTTCGTGGAGAAAGGTTTAATTCAATTTATCGGACCTACAGACTTTCTTACCTCACCTTACTTTGGTAAACAACTGTATTGGTTACGCGCTCGAAAACAGCCAAATAATTGGGAAAATCTGCCCTTTAGCTTGATGTATATCTTTAATTGGGCATTAGGATTTCAACAGTTAAGGTTATACGGCTTAATGCGCTACCTTTTTAAACAACTGGCCGCTTCTGCTGATTTTACCGTACCTCCACGGCTGCGTTCTGTTCGCACTAATACTGTTTGGGCAAGTCAAACTATTACCTTAGAAAATGAGATTTTAGGTTCTAGTAATAACGAACCAAAACAAGTATTTACCACTACCCATTTCCCCATTCTGCGGGGAGAAAAATTAGAAATTCAAGAAGGGAGAATACCACCTGATGAAGAACGCCAAATTATTGTACAGGCATCAGGAAATATTGCACCTGTCATAGATGAAACCGGGCGGTTAGTGGAAGTGTGGATACCTTGGCAAGAAGTACCAGATTTTTATAGTTCTACACCTAGAGACCGTCATTATGTTCTTGACCGCCAAACGGGGGAAATTTATTTTGGTGATGGACAAGGGGGGATGATTCCCCCACGAGGACGTAACAACATCAGGCTAAGTAAATACTGTACTGGAGGCGGTATTAAAGGCAATCGCGCCCCCCAAACCGTAGCCGAACTCAAAACCACTATTCCCTATATAGACAGTGTAATTAATTGGGAAGCTGCCACAGGAGGAAACGAGCAAGAATCCTTAGACAAACTCAAAGAGCGATCGCCCAAACGACTGCGCCACCGTAACCGCGCCGTCACCGCCCAGGATTTTGAAGACCTAGTTTATGAAGCATCTATAGATATAGCCAGGGTAAAAATTATCACCCCAGAAATGATGTTTCCTGATTATAATCCCTTGCTAGAAGAACTCTGGCTAGAACCTGATGGTACATCTAAGCCAGCTTTACAAGGAAATAACATCAAGGTTTTCAATCACGAAATTCGCGCTGGTCGAGTTTTAGCTATTATCGTTCCCTACGGTGAAGAACGCCAACCCACCCCCACACTAGCATTACTCAATCGCGTGCGGAATTATTTACAAGCCCGATTTGTCCCCACAATGACCCTGGTGGTCTCAGGACCCAAATGGCAAGAAATCAGAGTAATTACGGAAATTGTACCGGTGGCTGTAGAAAATGCTGATGCGGTAAAACTAGCTGTGAGCGATCGCATACATAGTTTTTTACATCCCCTCACAGGGGGAGATCAGGGAAAGGGATGGAGTTTTGGCCGTAAACCTCATCATTCTGACCTTTATGCTGTCCTGGAAAAAGTACCAGGAGTTAAGTATGTCCGCGCCCTAGATATTCAACCTGTCGATGCAGTCATCGATATCCAGACCATGATTTACTCAGGTCAACATATCGTCACCTTAAAACTACCAGGAGACACTTAAACCATGACATTACCCTTACCCAACCTGGACGATCGCACCTATACCGACCTAGTACAAGAAGCCATTGGCCTCATTCCCAGTGAAGCCCCCGAATGGACAGATCACAACCCCTCAGATACAGGAATTATCCTGATTGAATTATTCGCCTGGTTAACAGAAATGGTGTTATATCGCACCAATCAAATTACCAATCGCAACCAATCCGCCTTTTTAACACTACTTCAAGGAGAACCTTACAAATTACAAGCAGCAAAATCAACCAGTCAACAGAATGCCATTTTACAAGCAGAAATTCAGAAAACACTAGTACAAATACGGCAACGTTACCGAGCCGTCACCGCCACAGACTTTGAGCAAATCATCTTATTTGACTGGTTGCAAACCAAAACAGCCGCATGCTGGGGAGAAGCTGCGATCATGGCGCGGGTAAATTGTTTACCAGAAAGAGACTTGGAAAATGCAGACATTAACCAGCTAGTAGAAGCACATATTACCTTAGTCGTCTTACCCAAAATCCAGACTCCAGACACAGAAATTATTAAAAAAACAATTAAAAATTTTCTTGATCAAAGAAGACTAATTAGCACCCGTCTGCACATAGTCGAACCCAACTATGTCAACATTAAAGTTGCGGTGACCTTATATTTACATGATAGTGCCTCATATCAGGCAGTGCAAACAGAAGCCAAACACCGACTCACAGGTTTCTTTAATCCTTTCCCCTGTGCAGAATATTGGCATAATCAAGGTTATCCCTTTGGCAGAGATATTTATGTTTCTGAACTTTATGAATTATTTGATCATTTACCAGGAGTTGATTATGTAGAACAAATTCACATCAGCGAATTTGAAGCACATCGACGGCAAATAAACGCCCAAAATCAACTCACCGCCATTTCCTTACAAGAAAATGAATTAGTCACACTAGAGATTGGTGAAATTACCACAATGCAACGTTTAGGAGACAAATGGAAAAAGAACGACTAAGTAGTTATTTAGAATATCTACCAGCTTATCTGGAAACAGATCCCTTTTTAGGTAGATTTTTACTCGCCTTTGAAAATATTCTCAGTGGATTTAATGAGGAAGAAACAGATTTTACACCCCAAATTGTTGACAAAAATACAGCCTCCCCCTGGGGTTTAGAAACCCTGATTGATCAAATTCACACCTATTTTGACCCCCAACAAACCCCAGCGGAATTTTTACCCTGGTTAGCCGGATGGGTAGCTTTAAGTTTGCGGGATGATTGGGATGAGAAAACCAAACGCCAATTTATTAGTAAGATAGTTCCCCTGTACAAATTTCGGGGAACAGTTAGCGGCATGAAAAATATGCTGCAAATTTATTTAGAAAGTTTCGGTTTGACTTATCCCCAACGGACAATTTCTATATTTGAATTTGACAACAAACCCCATTATTTTCAAGTTCAACTGGCCTTACCCAGCAATCAAGTTATTGACCCAGAGAGATATTGGCGAGAATTCCGCATTTCTAAAGGAATTATTGACCAAGAAAAACCCGCCCATACTTATTATGCTTTAAGAATCTTAACACTCACCATGCAAATTACCCAAGCATGGGGAGGTTGTTACCCCTTTATTTTATTTGATGCACCCCCAGAACAAAAATTTCAAATTCAGGCCAGGATTCAACTCGATAATTACCCGCCAGAACATCCCCTAGAAAAAGAAATATTAATTCGTATTCAGGGAAAA
Organism: Umezakia ovalisporum Ak1311; assembly: GCF_029891685.1. Classification (NCBI taxonomy): domain Bacteria; kingdom Bacillati; phylum Cyanobacteriota; class Cyanophyceae; order Nostocales; family Nodulariaceae; genus Umezakia; species Umezakia ovalisporum. The sequence goes on from NZ_JANQDJ010000007.1 coordinate 51,416, forward strand.
AACTTACCCCTAGAACCCAATGGCAGCCAGATGGGGCCTGATGTCAGACAAACTGTATTTTATGAACAATTTATTGGCAATCCTGATGGTTTTTTTATTGCCCTATCTAATTTAAGCAGTGAACAACTCACAGGTAAAATTACCGTTCAAGTTAACTTTCATCTCAACCGGCAACAATATTCCCACATTATCTTTGATTCCCTACCCTTTGACTTAGAACCTAACTTAAGAATTTATCGCCCCCTGAATCAATTAGAATTAATGCCGGGAAATACTCGCCTGGACTCAGAACCAGAACAAACCTTACATCTCCATCAAGACCCCCCCTTAAACATTCATCAGCCCCAAATCACACCGATAGACGGTAATACTCGCCTGGGTGCGAGAGTCGGTGAAACCATGCGTTTAGTCCATGATGCCAGGCTAAGAATTTACAAACCCAGACCATTATGGCACAGCATGGAAGGTAATACTCGCTTAGGTAACCAAGTGGGTGCATCCTTGCAAATTCCCACAAACGCTGAACAGACCCAATTAAAAATTTACCGTCGCCATCAAGAAAACAAAATTGGTAATACATTGATCGGGACTAAAATCGGCGCAACCATGCGACTGGTTCATAACTCCCAATGGTTAGAAAGAATTTATCGCTTTAAATTATTTGATTCTCCAGCCAAAAAGAAAATAGAAATAGAAACAATTGTCGAACTTACAGGAGTAGCAGAAACCGCAGGAGAAAAAATAGCCAGACTTTTAACATTAAGAATTCAATCTTGTACTTCCACCTTTAGACCCTTAATGCCTAACTTAGAATTTTCCGCCCAAGGAATACGGGGGACACACCAAGTTAGCTATCAGCGTTTTTTGGAGAATCCCAAAGGGTTTTATGTCGTCTTATCTAACGTTAATGACTGTCCAGTGTCAGGTAAAATCACCATCAAAATCAACTTTAATCTCAATCAACAACCGGTTTCTCAAGTCATTGTAGAACAAGAGTTTAATTTGAGTCCCAGGGTGAATGTACTGGAAATTTGTCGGTTAAACAATAACGGACGAGTACAAGGTAACACCATCATTGGTAGAGTTACCCCCCAAATGCTCAAGGATGCCGCAATTAAAGAAGAAGCTTGGGTAGATTGATGAACATTAATTAATTTTTTTATCCCAATTATTATGTCAGACTATATTTTAACCACAGGCGACATCGCCATGTTTAACCCCCCATTTGGACAAGCAATTGTCACCGTAATTCCTGGTAATATAGTGGGGTCGAGTAAAAACATGATTAACAAAAAAATGGTGTGTGTTGATGGGGATGAAAAAAGCGTCATCGTTCCCGGTTGTCCCTATATGACCCCCTCCCATCCCATTCCCGGCGTAGGAATCCTTTCCATAGACTCCCTCGCCCCCAATCAAAAAGCCCTGAGAACCAAATGTAACAGCAAACCCGTTTTACTCAAAGGAAGTACATTTAAAGCTAAATTTCAAGTTGTTGTTCCTGCACAGCAACCCACACCCGGCGGACCTGTTCCGGACCCCACACCCCAATATTCTGGGACTGGGAGTTTCATCACTACTAACTTTCGTGTCAAAGGAACATAAAAGTTAATATTCACCTTAATTACCGACAATTCGGATAAATTAACTAATATCACTTCTCTCTCAAACCATTATTTGCTGTCATTTCCATAACCATTAAGTGCAGCATCCAGTCGAATTTTTCTCAATTTATTGCTGACAAAATCGACAATCTCATCAGCATTATTCACATCCACACCTGTCATGAACAAAGTAGAGGCTAATATTATGGGTAATTTGCGAAAAAGCCAAACCAAAAAGACCAAACCCACCACTCAACAGCCAAGCCCATCTCACAATAACCGCGATATCCATCCAGCAGAAGAACTGCAAGAGATATTTGGTAACAGAGCCCTAGGTCAGCTCATTTCCTCCCCAAGTTCGCCGCATCAACTACCAGATAACTCATCAATTCAACGTCGCCCCTTATTTCGGGGTTTATCCCATGAATTGACAAGTAATAGACAGGGTAATGTGGTACAGACAAAACTCAGAATTCATCAAGCCGGTGATAAATACGAACAAGAAGCTGATCAAGTAGCGGTACAAGTCGTTAAGCAGATAAATCAGCCTGGTTCCCAGCCATTACCTCACCCAGAAGTTGAGGCTATTCGCAGCCAAAAATTGATGCGTAAGTCTGTACCTCACCCCACACAGACAATGGTACAGTCTGATGTAGAAGCATCTATCCAAAAAGCAAGAGGGAAAGGGGAATCCCTACCTCAAAATTTACAGCAACCTTTAGAACAGGCATTTAATGCTGACTTTAGGCAAGTTCGTGTTCACAAAGACAGTCAAGCCCATCAATTCAGTCAATCTCTACAAGCTAAAGCATTTACCACAGGTAAAGATATCTTCTTTCGCCAGGGAGAATATCAACCTAGTAGTCAGCAGGGACAGGAATTAATTGCCCATGAATTAACCCACGTCGTACAGCAAAATAATGGATTGGTGCAAAGACAGGGTATAATTCAGAAAAAAACTACGGAAGATAAAAGTAAGGTAATTTCAGAAAGAAACGGCACAACAAAGACCACAGAGAGAGAGGAAAAAATTACTAAAGGGATAGAAAAAGAAATTGAAAAAATTAATAAAGCATCTCCAGAACAAATCGAAAAAGCTGTAAAAGTCATGCAGCAAATAGGTTTTTTTGGTGAATCTACTAAGAAAACTAAAATAGAATCAGATATACTCAATTATAGTTCCGAAACTTCTCTGAAAAAAAGTATAGGAATACAAAATGAAGCCGAATTTAAAGTAGTCATGGATATCGTCAATGGCTTTTCGGCGATCGCTCAAGTATCTAGCAGTATCGGCTTAAGTGCTGAACTTTCTACGGAACATCAAGCAATAATTGGTCAGTTCAAAGGAGATTTTAAAGCCAAGCTCAGTACCTTTATGGGTATTAAGGGCGCAGCCAAAGGTGAGGCTAAACTGGGAGCTTTGATAGGTTTAGAACTATCTGGTGAAGCTGAAGCTAAAGCAGGGGTTGAAGGCAATATAGAAATAGAGTTAAGTGGTGAAATCGGTAATTTAAAAGTAGCTGCTGAGTTATCAGGTGAAGCTTTTGCGGGTGCTGAAGCAAAAGCTGATAGCAATTTCAGCATTTCCAAAAAAGGAATAAGTTCATCAGTTAAGCTGGAAGCCTTTGCTGGAGCTAGAGCTTCTGCTAAAGGTAGTAAGTCCCTGTCATACAAAGGTAAAGTTTTAGTGAAACTTTCCGGTGAGGTAGAGGCGCAAGCAGGTATCGGCGGTAAGGTAGAGGGTACTTTTGAATTTAAGGACGGTAAGCTGAAGTTAAGCGGTGGTTTGAGCACCACTCTGGGTATTGGTGGTGGTGTCGATGGTGATATCGAGGTCGATGTCAAAGGAATTGGTAAGGCTATTGCTAGCAAGGTTAAAGATAAGGTCAAGAAGAAAATATTCGCCCGTCTTTCAGCTAAAGGACAAAGAGTCGCTAACAAGGTGTATGATAAAGGTAAAAAAATATACAAAATAGGTAAATCCATCTATCAATCTGGAAAAAATAGCGAATCTGAATCTGAGGAATGATGTCTGAATTTTAGTTTCCTTTCAAAGGGGGAAATGGCTCAAAATTATCCCCCTTCTTAGTTTGATAAACCAAAAATTTTTATCATCAAAAGCAGAAAAACATGGCAGAATTACCCCCAATGGTAACTTATTTAAATGAGGAAATAGGAATATCTATTTCTGTACCTGAAAACTGGAGTGGAGAAATTATTAGTGAATTGCAATTTAGAATCTTTGGCGAACCAGAAACGGGTTTTGAAGATTATTTCGATGAGTATCGTTCTACAATGAGTTACAGACTAGGAGAACCTGATAACAATAATCCTGGTTGGTTTGAAACATTGATTGAAGAATCTCTAGAAGAAATGGCACAGGATTATAATGAATTTCAACTCATCAGCCAAGAAAATTCTCCAATAGCAGATCACCCCGCCTATGTGAGACACTACGAGTGGACGGAAGAAAATACCGGGTTGCGGCTCTCCCAACTACAATCTTTAATCAAATTAAATGATTCTAGTTTTTACCTCATCAATGCGGCAACTTTAAAACCATTAGCAGAAAAATATTTACCAATATTTAATGCCATTCTGCAATCAACAAAAATTACCATGTAAGGTTCAATAATTCCCTTGATTATCATCAAGTATGGGGAATAATTTACTCTTCATTCTCCATACCTTATTTTATGAAAATGCTATTAATATTTTGCAATTGTTAAATACTCTCATGTTGATTGAAAGTACATTACCCGGGCATATTGGGAACTATAATCAACTACTGCTACTTCTACAGAAATTGGATCAACTGCTAGAAAATGCTATAGCATCCGCGGAATTTGCTTATGGTTCAGAGGCAGCTAATAACCCATATCAGGGAATACAAATCAATGACGCACAAGTGCAAAGGTTGCTGGACAGAGAACCGGGAATACCAATATTGACAATTAAAGAACCTGCGGTTAAAGAATTTTTTACTGATAGGATTCAGGAAAATTCTGGGTTAGCCTGGCTACAGGATAATTTTAATTTATCAGATTTTGATATCAATATTATCGCGATCGCACTGGCTCCAGAACTAGACCGCCGCTATGAAAGACTTTACGCCTATCTCCAAGATGATATCCGCTGTAAACGCCCCACGGTAGATTTAGCCCTGAATTTACTGTGTAGTTCAGCCATAGAGAAATTATCCCGCCGGGTTCATTTTAGTGCTAGTGCGCCCCTAATTACTCATGATTTACTCCACCTTTACCCAGAATCTCACCAAACAGATCCTCCCCTACTAGCTTATAATCTTAAACTCGATGCCCAAGTTATTCAAATATTATTAGGAGAACAGGGAATTGATAGCAGACTTGTGGGCTTTTGTCAACTAATTACCCCTAAATTTAATTTAGATAAATTACCTTTAAAACCAGAATTTAAGCAAGGTCTACTCGCTATCATCACCGCTAATTGGCAAGCAGGTAAACCCCTCAATTTATATTTTCCAGGTGAGGATAAATCTGGGAAACGTCACACTGCTGAAGCCATCGCCCAATCATTGGGAGTACCTTTGTTAATTGCAGTATTGGGGCGGATTGTCGATAATAAAGGGGAATTTGAAACGAATACAAAATTATTATTCCGGGAAGCTAGGTTTAAAAATTCTCTGCTGTATATAGAAGATTTAGATGTTTTGCAAACTAAAGAAAATGCTCTTTTATATGACAGTTTTATCCAGGAGTTAAAAGCATATCCTATAGTTACTATACTAGGGGATATTAAACCTGGGGTAAATACGGCAAATACAGCAATATCAGCCATTACAATTCCCTTTTTGATGCCAAATTTTGAACAGCGCCGTTTTTATTGGCAAAATTACTTACAATCCGCAGATATTGCCCTGGATGATATGGAATTAGATAGTTTGAGCGATCGCTTTCGTCTTACTTCTGAACAAATTGCCAATGCTGTTGCCACTGCAACTCATCAAGTGGCCTGGAAAACTACAGTATCAGGGTTTGGTGACAGAAAATCTAGTCAACAACAACTGATAACATTAACGGATTTATTTACTGCTGTCAGAAGCTTATCAGGGCAAGATTTAGGCGGTCTAGCCCGTCAAATTCAACCCAAGTATACTTGGGAGGATATTGTATTACCAGATAATCAAAATAATTTATTAAGGGAAATTTGTAATCAAGTCAAGCATCAGCATTTAGTGTGGGAAAAGTGGGGTTTTGCCAGTAAATTATCCCAGGGTAGGGGGTTAAATGTCATGTTTTCTGGAACCCCAGGAACAGGTAAAACCATGGCGGCGGAAATCATCGCCCAAGAATTACAACTTGATTTATATAAAATTGACCTGTCCCAAATTGTGAGTAAATATATTGGGGAAACAGAAAAGAACCTCAATCAGATTTTTACTGCTGCTACCTACGCCAATGCTATTCTTTTATTTGATGAAGCAGATGCCCTATTTGGTAAGCGCAGTGAAGTAAAAGATGCCCATGACCGTTATGCTAACTTAGAAATCAGTTATTTATTGCAGAAAATGGAAGAGTACGAAGGAATAACCATTCTGACAACCAATCTGCGTATGAATATGGATGACGCTTTTGTGCGACGACTGCGATTTATCATTGATTTCCCGTTTCCCAATGAAAAGCAACGACACCAGATTTGGCAGAAAATATTTCCCAAAACTACACCTTGTAGTCCTGAAATAGACTTAAATTTTCTAGCGCGTAATTTTGAACTTACAGGAGCAAATATTCGTAATATTGCCTTAACTGCCGCCTTTTTAGCAGCTGATGATAACAATCAAATTGAAATGACCCACTTAATGCAAGCCGTACGCCGTGAATATCAGAAGATGGGTAAAATACTCAAAGAAAAAGAACTACAGCAATTCTAAATCAACCTCAATATTTACCCTGCCAACATCATTAACGGTAATCATTAATTATTTAGTGATAAAAAGGAATTTACAGAATAATACAGCACTTTCCGGTGTGGTGATATACATTATTGGCAGGCAAGATGCCCACCCCACAAAAGTTTCATGATTATAATTTGTACTTTATAAGAACGAAATCTGCTGTAAACCTTATAAATTATAAAAATGTCAGCACAAAAGCTGATGCAAAAACATTAAATTTAATTGTTTTACCTCCTGTGATAGATTTTGATAACTACAAGCTCGGTGATAACAACCGGGCTTTTTTCTTATTACAAAGTTCCCCCACTGCTTGAAGAAGTCGGGTAATTAGGGAAAATTAGCAAATCAGCAGCTAGTTAATTTCCTTTTTCATAATTGCCGATGAATAACTCTTTACCTTTTGCCGCACCACCTTGTTTATAGTTATTCATACCATACTGCAATTCCCACTCACAAACGTGAGCGGGTGGAAAATTTTCTCTAATTATAGGTGAATCATCATAAGTTATTAACCAACTATGGTGACATTCTCTCACTAATTCAGCAAACCTTTGATGATGGAAGGATGTGTGCAAATCACCGTCTTTACCATACAACCTAGATTTAGTGGCAGCAAAATAAGGCAGGTCTAAAAATATAAATACATTGGCACCCTCTGGGTGTAATATCTCACTATAATCTAAATTAGTAATTGTGATGTCACTGGTTAAAATTTTTGCTAATTTCTCTAGGCGGTCTATGGATGAGTAAGTAAAGCGTTTATGAAAAGCTTGGTTTGAAAATCCGCCAGATTCCACGGTGCCAGAAAAAGTAATTCTATTGAGGATAAAAAAGCGTACTGCTCTCTCAGAATCAGATAAATTATTGATATCTATACGAGTTAATTCCGCAAATAGTATTTTCCCATCTCGATATTTATCTTTAATACGGCGGACTTGTTCTACTAGCTGGGGTAGATGAGATTGACTATACTTCCAAAACAGGAATAATTCGCGGTTTAAATCATTGGTTCAGATTTTCAGGTTAGGAAATTTTTGCTTTAAGTAAATAAATACAGAACCGCCACCCACAAGAGGTTCTCAAAACTCCGAAAAGCTATGTGGTAAGTATGCGGCTATTTCCTTAATGGCTCTGGACTTACCGCCTGGCTAACGTAATGGACTTTTGATCATGATTACTGTGAAAAATAATGGCGATAACTTTAAACAGTAGAATTTTTGCCATTGCTGGAAAAACATAACGTTAGCTAATTACATCGGGTATATGCTAGTTCACTTAATTCAGGGTTTTATACGGTATCACTGTAATTTTACTTGGATTTACTGTGTCTTTTTTGAGAAATAAAAAATATAAATTATCCCTCACAAATGCCTAATTACCTCAGCAACTGACCAAGCTTGAGCGATGGCCCCCTTGGGTTCATGAGGCTCATCTCCATCAAAAATTTCGGAAATTGAGTGAATACAGGCATCAGAAAGAAAATGATCCAGCAGTGGTTGCCAATTAAAAGGTAAAGGTCGTTGGGGGTAAAAACGTTGCCAAGCACGGGTAAAGGGACCAATGAGCCAAGCCCAAACAGTACCCTGGTGGTAGGAGCGATCGCGTTGTTGTGAGTCCCCTGTGTATTTGCCTATATAATCAGGGTCAGTTGCATCGAGACTGCGAAGACCGTAAGGGGTGAGTAAACGGGCAGTTGCTAAATCAACTATTGCTTGCCCTTGGTGTTGTGAAAACCCGCAATGATGCAGCGACAATGCCAGAACCGCATTAGGACGAATTTGGGCATTACGGCGATCATCGGGTTCTATGGTGTCGTAGAGATAACCAGACTCTGGATTCCAGAACTTTTGTAGAGAAAATTTCACTTGTTCCCCTTGCTGAGTATAACGCTGGGCTTGCTTAGACAGACGGGCTGAATCGCCCAAATCCATTTTGCTCAAGCATTCTGCCCATTGACTCATCCAACATAAAGCCGAATACCACAGGGCATTGATTTCTACTGGTTTACCATTGCGTGGAGTGACGGGTTTTCCGCCAATTACTACATCCATCCAAGTGAGAGCCACACCGCTCACATCCCAACTAACTAGTCCATCAGTAGCATCAACTTGGATATTGTAAAGTGTACCCCCCATAAACGCTTTGTGGATTTGCTGCACAACAGGAAACTGTGCTGCCAAAAATTGCCAGTCTTGGGTAGCTTCCAAATACAGTCCTAAAGTTTCAATCCACCATAAAACCGCGTCAATACTGTTGTAATAAGGTTCGCCACTCCCATCAGGAAAAACATTAGGAATCAAACCGTGGCGACAATAACGCCCAAAAGTTTGTAATAGCCCTTTTGCCAGTTCAAAGCGTCCTGTTACTAAGGCTAAACCTGGTAAAGCAATTAAGGTATCACGTCCCCAGTCATTGAACCAGTGATAGCCAGCAATCACTGTAGGCCCGGCTATGGAGGCTCGATAAACGATAAACTGATCGCTGGCTTTTAATAATTGCTGCCAAATTGGGGATGAAGAAGATTTATTTGCCCCCCACCCTAAAATCTGGGATAACCTTTGTTGCTCTGCTTGCACAGCCTCGGCAAAAACTTCTGACTTCAGCACATGGAGTGGGTCGGCAAAACCAGTCTGTGCTTTTAGGGTAACTGTATCTCCTGGCTGAAGTTGAACTGTCAAGTAACCAGGGCTGTAGAGGTCTTCGCGATGGCCTAATCCTCTGGCTTTTTCTGCTGGTAATTCATAATCCCAATACCAAACTGGGTCTGTTTGATATTTCCCTTGGGTCCAACGTAAATGCCAAGGTGTACCAAATTTTCCGGACAATATTGGTTGGAGACAAACGTAATTTTCACCGATTGACTGTAAAAATTCTAAGCCGGAACTAGCTTTTTGCTGGTGGTGAAAATCGCGATCGCCTATCAGCAAGCGCAGCCGGAGAATCCCTGGTTCACTGCCTTCATAGCCATACTGGATCAACAACCGATGTAAACAAGACGGTATCATGTCTTGTTCCCCATCTTTCCACCCGTGGGGCATCAGCAATTGCCTGTTTAGCTGCCAGTTATCTTTTCCCCAAATCCATTTCGGGACTGGGTTAATATCAAAAGAGTGCAAGAGTTTGTAGCCTTGGGGGGAAATTTGCTCATTTTTCCAAAAATTCGTCCCCAGTGCTGTCACCTCTCCTGATACTTCCAAACTAGCTTCCAGGTGAGAAAACACCAAACTACGACCAGCAGGCGGATGAGTTGCCGCAAATAGCCAACCATGATAGGTACGAGTGCGTACATCAGAAATCGTTCCACTGGCAAAGCTGCCCAAGCCATTAGTCAACAACCATTCTCTTTTATCTAAATCACGCATTAGTTACCCAAAATCGTTATGACTATGATATAGTCGTAACAGTTTGTAATTAAACTGTAAGAGTGTAAACGGGTGAGTCTTCACTGACCCAAATTCCAAAGCTATTATACGTATATAAGTCCAAGGAGAATAAACTGAATGTCCCTCACTTATGCAGCAGAAGGATGCCTCCGGGTTGGTCAACAGGCTCCTGAATTTACGGCCACAGCTGTAGTAGATCAAGAATTTAAGACAATTAAACTTTCCGACTATCGCGGAAAGTATGTCGTTCTGTTTTTCTACCCCTTAGACTTTACCTTTGTTTGCCCCACAGAGATCACAGCATTTAGCGATCGCTACGAAGAATTTAAGAAAATTAACACTGAAATTCTCGGTGTTTCCGTTGATAGTGAATTTTCTCACCTAGCTTGGATCCAAACTGATCGCAAATCTGGTGGTGTAGGCGATCTTAATTATCCCCTTGTTTCCGACATCAAAAAAGAAGTCAGTGCTGCTTACAACGTTCTTGACCCAGCAGCAGGTATTGCCTTACGCGGTCTGTTCATCATTGATAAAGATGGTGTGGTCCAGCACTCTACAGTTAATAACCTTGCATTTGGTCGCAGCGTTGACGAAACCCTGCGGACATTGCAAGCAATTCAGTATGTTCAATCCCACCCCGATGAAGTTTGCCCAGCTGGTTGGCAACCTGGCGATCAAACAATGGTTCCTGACCCTGTGAAATCCAAAGTTTACTTCTCTGCTGTCTAGATTTTCCCGGCAGGTTACACAGCAAAAACTGAAGATAGTAGGCAATAATTGCCTACTGTCTGTGGTTTTAAATTTAAATTTTTTTATATATAAGCAAGAATCTAGAGAGTTTCCACGCAACATCATTTAATATGTAAATGGTTAAAAAATCATGTTGACTTCTACTGATTTCAGTGGCTTAGTAAATGAACGCTTTTTCCGTAATTTTCTACCCATCCCCGCTACAAATGAGCTACTACTCAAAGTAGAAACACCGGATTTTCAACTGCCAGATATTACTAATGGCACAGTGGCAAAACTATCAAATTATCAAGGTAAGCAACCAGTATTACTGTCCTTTACTCGCATCTTTACAGAAAAGCAATATTGTCCCTTTTGTTATCCTCATATCAAAGCTTTAAATGAGAACTACGGAAAATTTAGGAGTCGTGGCATCGAAGTGTTAATGATTACCAGCACTGATGCCAAGCAAAGTCAAATAGTCGTCAAAGATTTAGGTTTACAAATGCCATTACTAAGTGATCCTACTTGTCGAGTGTTTCAGAAATACAAAGTAGGACAAGCTTTAGGAGCGCCTTTACCAGGGCAGTTTGTTTTAGATCAAGAAGGTAAATTACTTTACAGACACTTGTTTTCTTTCTTGGATCACAACGCTAGTGTAGAGAGACTGTTAAAAGAATTTCCCTAAAAATCAACAACCCCAATCCTCATCACTCCACTTCTTCACAACGAACTAACAGCATTTCCATGGCCTCAGCCAGAGCAATCAACTCACTCCAAGAAGAACCACTGACTAAATTTTGGGAATGAGCCAATCGGTTTCGCAGTTGTTCAGCAGATTTCAAAAAGCGTTCACCAAACCGTTTTGACCTCAACCCCAGTTTTTGAATAAGTTGGGGTTGATTTAAAACCAACTCTCGTTTATCACAAAACTGAAGATAATCTGATAGATTTGTAGCTTCATTTCTTTGTTGACTTTCTCGCCACAGTTGTTGTGCAATTTTTAATCGTTCAGGTTTGAGGACTTTTTGCCAAGAATCTTGGGGATAGTAAAGCCGCACCAAGCGTAATAAATTCATTTCCAAGAGAGTCACTAAGCCAAACAGCAACATTCGGGCTGGTGCTTTCTGCAAATCCCCACAGGTAACAATTCCACTTACCTGATTACAGTCAAGGACAAACAATCGCGGAGTTTGTTGCAGTATAGGTAGCAACTTAATCAAGGGCGTAGATATAGCAATGAGTTCTTGGGGATCAGAAATGTTGAATGTCGTTACAAAACTTTACATAGTTAGATATAGTAGTCCTATCAAAGGTGAAAATGTCAACATCTCATAATATCTTCCATCCAATGAACATAACTGATTTGTTGACACATACAAGCTTGAAGGTAG
>NZ_JANQDJ010000008.1:0-18586 GCF_029891685.1 Umezakia ovalisporum Ak1311
CTCAACAAAACTGTTGACGGCTTTTGTGTCCATATTGCGGCTAAAATTGCCTCTCACACTCTACGTCTTTTGCTTCGTCGCCGTTTTGGTATTAATGTTCTCACTTTCCAGTCTCAACCTATTTAATTCACATTAGGCGTACTCTTACAAAAATCAATTCTGGATATTAGATTTTTTGTTACACAAGTCTACACAATCCCTTATATAAAACCTACTCAAATCTACTACCAAATCAAATTGTGAGGAATGTTCGGTTCACGTTTAATGCAATCTCCTTGCGCTAAAAAATTTGCTCTTTCGGTTCCGGGCGATATGCTTATTGTGGGTAATTTCCATCGCATTGGTCCCTCACAAAATCTGACTTAAAATCTATAACCAATACCACCTTGCACAGAGACAGCCGCGCCACCACTGCCACGATGAGCATCAAAAGCAATGATGGCGTTACCGAAAATCACAGTATTACTATTGGGAACAACGTAATCAATTCCTGGTTGTAAGGCAAAACTAACTTTGTTACCCACAGGGGAAGAACTATTACCACCAGCCAACACCAAACCAGCCCCCAAGTAAGCATCAGTTTGCCAGTTGAGGGGCACATCATAGGAAACTGTGGGTACAATTGCGGTATTGTTAGCAACTAAAGCTTGAGCGCGGAAAGAAATTGGTGATTCTAGAAGCTTGTAACGGACAGCTACAACACCCCCAACTTGAACACCATCAATCAGACCAACACTCGGCCCTACACCAACATAGCTACCGTATGCTACCTGAGCCTGGGCTGGTTGAATACTAATAGCTATGTTCAAAACCGAGCTAGCCGCTAAAACTGGAAGCCAATAACAAAGATGCTTCATTACCTATGCCTCACACCATCTTGAATTTTACAAGTTATTTTGAATACTCATATTATCGCGATTATGGTTAAACTAGGTAATAAGTCATCATTTCCATTCCCCAATCCTAGGGACAACTGGAATGTATGCCACCTTGGGTACAAATGTAAGCGATTTGCCTAGAATCTAAATTTTTGGCTTGAGAAAAATCAACTCCTTGGACTACGGCGGAGATTGATCCCAAGTCTGGCATTTCGACAAATTGGTCTGCGGGATTTTGTGGGACAGGTGCAAGAACTGTTCCTTTAAAATCAGCACCTGCTACATTTGCTCCTCGTAAATCGACAAAACTCAGGTCAGCATTTTGTAAGTTAGTGTTTTCCAATTTAGCAGAGCGTAAAACTGCACCAGTAAGTCTAGTGGCGCTGAGGTTGGCGTTGCTGAGATTAGCGCGATCTAAATAAGCCCCCGATAAGTCTGCTCCTCGCCAATCAGTATTAGCTAAATTGGCATAGGATAAATGTGTGCCGATGGCAATGACGCGACTTAAACGAGCTGCATACAAATTGGCCTCGTTAAACTTGGCATCACCTATGTCAGCCCCAGTTAAGCTGGCTTTCTCTAGGAATGCACCCCGGACATTGGATCCTACTAGCTGGGTACTGCTGAGGTCAGCGCCTATTAAACGTGCATAGGATAAATTAGCTCGGTTGAGGGTAGCGCGGCTTAAATCGCTACGGTTCATGATGACGCGACTGAGATTAGCATCGGTGAAATTAGCTTGTTTCATTTGAGCCAAGCTCAAATCAGCGATTTCATCGTCGTAAGTGTCCCAGCGTCCATCCTCACCTGTTCCCCGGAAGATGCTACCTTTGAAACTGGCTTGCTGAAGATTTGCAGACTTGAAGTTGATTCCTGACAAATCAATATTATCTAATACCAAGTTGAAAAATGAACTTTCAAAAGTGCCGCTTTGAGCCAATTCAACGCCACTGAGATCAAGACCCGCAATTTGAGTGCTGTAGACGCTGAGAATTTTATTGATTGTCTGTTGATTAATATGTAACTGCTGTTGTCGGAATTCTGGTTGTAAGGATGCACTGCTACCCAAAGACTTGAGTTCACCTGCCAAAAACTGGTTTTTGTTTTTTAATTCAGGGATAGCTTTGAGTCCTACACTTGCTAAAGCTTGTTGAATTGTGTTCAGGAGAATGGGGTTAGTTTCTGTAACCAGAAGGTCTGTGAGAAATTGGATGGACTGGGGATCATTGAGACCACCCATGGCGAGAATTACACTTTGGCGCTCCTCTGTGGTAGCACCAGAGTTAGGACTCAATGTTTTTACGAGTACAAGAAACTTTTGACTGTTGATGTGCTTGCTTTCCCGTCGAGTTTCTTGAGTTTGGATATAAACTTGGGTGGCTACTAAAGTCGCCAGCACAGCCATCATGCTGACCAGTGCTATCCCAAACAAACTACGGCTGGGGTTTTGCCGCATCCACCTCCACAGGTTAAGGGTGTTTGCAGTTTCCCCTGTGAGGGTTGACATTGATACAGGGGGTAATTCCTCCTCTGACTGAGTGGTCTGGGATTTATTAGCCTGATTCGAGGATGGGAAAGGAAGAGTGGCATCTATTGTATATGTACCGGCCAACCAGTCATGCAGTGCCCGACGACCTCGACGTGACGGTAAGGCGATTCCTTCCCCCAGCACCATCAATACAGCCAAAAATGTGAACAGTCCTAAATTGGGATAAGCAAAACTATAGCGCCAAAGAATATAGGCTATGGAAACAGGTACAGTCCATCGACCAATTGCTTCCCGCGCCACAGTTGCTGCTAAACCTGGGGGGTCGCCTACCTCATTGACAACTCGCACACCAAATTTTCCCTTGGCAATAGTACTACCTGTTTTGCCGAGTAAATATAATTGCCACCATGACAGAGCCCCAGGCGCTAACAAGGCTATAATCCACAAAAAATTTGTCGGTGCGGCAACGTTGCGAATACCATAGCTTACAGGCAGAGCTAAGGGTCGAGCGAGGAATCTTTCTGTGACTACTAATACTGGGTGAAGTGGCACTCGGTTGATATCGTTCCGAGAATTGGCATAAACACCAAGACCAAAAGGAACTAGCCCACTGACAATTACCAGGCTAATTTCAGTTGCCCATGCAGCCAAGCGCCTGGTTGGTAATGGCAATGACTTGCCTTTTGGGGGTTCGTTTGACTGGCTAGATTGACTGTTACTTCTCCTCACAATTGGGGTTGCCATTCGATAATTCCTTTGAATTTATTTTATAAGTGGCTCTCAGCGCAGCTAAAATATACTATTGCTTTTTTTCCAAGCTACCGGATACAAAAAATTTGTAACCAAGATACACTAAGAATATCAACAGTGCCACAGTGATCACAGATGCCACTAGTTTTAGTACTGCTTGTACCATTGCAAATCCCAATAGCACCCCCACACCAGCAACTATCAGCTTGCTTGTTCGGTTTAAGTTGTTAAACCAAAGCTGTAATCGTGCTAAACGAGATCTGAAGTTGAGAAATACCGATTGTGAATTCTGTGTGTTTTTTGGTGGTTGGCCCACATCTACAGATTTAAAGTTTATTTCTGCCTCTAGATTTTGCAGGTGGCGTCGCCAATGTTCTTCGGGTTGAGGATTCATATATCTTTTCAACTTGACTCTATGTCACTAGTTCCACAACAAACCTAGCAAATCCTGGAAATTATCAAATCAACGAGGAACATACAAAGATTACCGTCGTCCTTAGCATCAGGCTATTTATATCAGTATTGCTTAAAAAATAGTCGGGAGCATTGATATTTATGAAGACTCTTAGGATACTTAGAGTTGTTCCCGCAGCTTTGGTAATGAGTTTGGTGCTGACTGAAGCTAACTTGGCTCAAGTACCACGGTTGCAAATTTCAGCCAATTTAACTTCAGAACCACTAATTTTAAATGGCATATCCGGAGGATCCGTTGGCAGTAATTGCGGCAACATTGCTAACACACCCAATCAAATTATCCATTTGACCAAGCCAATGCCTTACTTACGCTTAACGGTAGATAGTCCTGGACAGCCAACACTGCTAATTGATGGTCCCGGGGGACGTTTTTGTGTGATGCCAGATAATTACTCTGAACGCAAGCCAGAAATTACTGGCTATTTTATGCCAGGAGAATACTTTGTATACGTAGGTCAGTTATCTCAAGGTAAACATAACTATAGCCTTTCAATTTCACAACAAAAGAAGCGAATAAAGTAGTTATTGTGGGTAAAAATGGCGATTAACTAGTTTTTACTCAGTATATGGTGCAAGCTATTTAATAACTCTCGGGCTGTATAGGGCTTGGAAACAACCAATTGAACAGGAGTAATATCTGCATTTGCGAAAGCTTCGTGAGAATTGATGGCGCTACAAGCGATAATTTGTACCTCTGGGTTCATTTTTTGTAAGGTGCGGATGGCAGTGATTCCATCCATTTCCGGCATCATGATATCCATTAAAACAGCCCTGATATGTTGTTTGTGCTGGGCATAAAGTGCGATCGCTTCAATGCCATTACTAGCCGTGAGAGTTTTATAATTGTATTTTTCCAAAGCAATTTTTGCAATCTCACGAATTTCAGCTTCATCATCCACAAATAAAATTAGTTCTCCCTTTCCGGGAAATATTTGCAAATTGTTTCCGTCAAGTGATTGAGTGACTTCCACCGCAGGTAAGAACAGCTCAAATTTACTGCCTTGTTCGACTGTGCTAGATACACTCATAAAACCACCGTGGCTTTTAATAATTCCCAGGACTGTTGACAAGCCCAATCCTGTACCTTTGCCGACTTCTTTAGTGGTAAAAAAGGGATCAAAAATTTTATCTAATATTTCTGGTGGTATACCTATTCCTGTATCGCCAACATTCATCACAACATAAGGGCCTACTTTGGCATTAAGATTCATTCGGGCATAGGCTTCATCAATAAACATATTTTTTGTAGAAATGGTGATTCTACCACCTTCTGGCATGGCATCACGGGCATTAACTACGAGGTTCATTAGCACTTGATGCAGTTGTGTCGCATCTCCAAAAACAGCCCACAAGTCTTCTGGTATGCTGATGGCAAATTCAATAGATTTGGAAAATGTTTGCTTGGCTATCTGAGTAATTTCAGCAATTAGGTGTTTGAGTTGAACTATCGTGCGCTCTCCTTTAAATCCGCGCGCAAAAGACAAGACTTGTTTAACTAAAGCTGCTCCACGTTTGCTGTTGCTTTCGATAATCGCTAGTAGGTGGTGATAATGTTCTGTATCTTGAGGTAATCTGACCTGTAGCAGTTGAGATGCGGCCAAAATTGGTGTCAAGATATTATTCAAGTCATGAGCAATTCCACCTGCTAAAGTGCCAAGGCTTTCCAATCGTTGCGCGCGGAAAAACTGCTCCTCAAGTTGTTTTTTTTCTGTAATGTCAGTATCAACAGAAAGAATGGATTTTGGTTTTCCTGCTGCATCATACATCAGCGTCCAACGGCTTTCTACAACAATTTCTTTCCCAGATTTAGTAAATTTACGTAACTCACCTTGCCATGATCCAGATTGAATGACAGTTTTGAGAGCTCCTTTGATCTGCGGCGAAATGTCTTTGTAAAAAAGATCTTGGGGGTTTTTACCTAAAGCCTCTTTTGCCTGCCAACCATAAATACGTTCTGCACCTTGATTCCAGAATAAGATTTTGCTTTGGAAATCTATAACTAAAATTGCATCAGTGGCAATATCAAGTAAGGCGGCTTGCTCGCGAATTTTCTCTTGTGCTTGTTTGCGTTCAGTAATGTCAGAAAAAGAAGCGACTGTGGCATAAGGAACAGGGTCATTGTCGTGAAACAACGGCTGGGAATTGATGGAAATCCAAGTTAGTTGTCCATTGGGCTGATAAACTCCCATGACCACATTCGAGCAGGGTTGGCCTGTACGTAAAGTGAGCATTGCTGGATGCATTTCACCGGGGAATGGAGATCCATCTTCTTGAATGTTCTGCCAGCTGGGGTCGTCAAAGGTGGAGTTGAGCATCTGGTCAAAAGTGCGCCCCAAAATTCTTTTAGCACTAGCATTACAAGTAAGTATACAGCCATTAGCATCTTGTAGAACGATGCCCTCCTGCATGGTAGCAACCACTGAACGATAACGTTCTTCGCTGGCTCGCAGTGATGCTTCTGCCTGTTTGCGTTCGTCGATGCGCCTAGTTGTACCAATCAACCGTATTGGCTGACCCAGTTCGTTAAAAAATACTTTACCTTTTTCACTGAGCCAGTGAATACTGCCATCAAGCCAAACAATGCGAAATTCACATTTATATTCATTTGTTTCCTCAATACTGCGGGCTATCACCTCAGACAAGGATTCCCGGTCTTCCGGATGAACCAATTTAAAACATTCGTCTATTGTTTCAGAATCAAGACCACCGGGCAAACCATAAATCAGCGCCATATTGGCAGAGCATACTACTTTATTGGTGAGAAAATCCCAATCCCAAATACCCATTTCAGTGGCTTCTAGGGCTAAACTGAGTCTTGCCTCACTCTCCCGCAGTGACTCTTCTATTTGCTTGCGTTCGGTGATATCTCTACCAACAGCCTGCAATTCAACTATCTCTGCGCTTTCATTTTTAATTGCTGTTGCATTCCATTGCACCCAACGTATACCTTTCACTGTCAACAAACGTTGCTCACCAGTGATTAAGTGATGGGGTGGAGATATCAAGTTGATGATATTTTCCATGATTTTGGGCAAGTCATCTGGGTGGAAAAACTGAAACATCGACTCACCAAGTAACTGGTCTAATTGCTGATTCAACGCTTGACAGACTACTGTATTAGCAAAAGTAACTCGTCCCTGCAAATCTAGACGGATAATCAAATCTGTTTGAGTTTCTACTAGCTGGCGATAAAGTTTCTCGCTTTGCCTCAATGACTCTTCGATACGTTGGCGTTCAGTGATTTCCTCTTGCAAAAGCTGGTTCGCTATCATAAGTTCGTTTGTACGTTCCACTACCCCGATTTGTAACTCATCGCTGGCTCGGCATAATGCTGCTTGTGCTTGTTTGCCGGCGCTAATATCACAAATTAACCAGCGCCAACCCACCTCCTTACCCTGTGAATCATATATTGCAGCAGCTCTCACACTAGCTGGGAAAGAGAGGCCACTCCTTGGCTGAAGGTGAATTTCCCAGTCCTCTATCTGCTGTAAAGTCTGTAGTTGAGTTATAAAATCTTGGCGGTCTTGTTCGGTGATAAACAGAACTAATGGTTTGCCCACCAGATAATTTTGTTCTCCACATAGCAGGGTAGCTGCTGCATGGTTAGCTTCTTGAATAACACCTGTGCCATCGGTCACTAAATAACCATGAGGAGCGAACTCAAATAAATCTTGATAACGCTGACGCTCTAACTCTGCAATTTCTCGGGCTAGCCCCAGTTGTTCGTTTTGTTGGCGCAGCTGTTCTTCCACCACTTGAAGTTCTTCGAGGGTGTGCTGAAGTTCTTTATTAACTTGAATGAGTTCAATCATTTGTATGTCGAACCATTTTTTCAAATCACCGTGAGTTGGGCAGCGTATTACGTCTGCTGGCTGTGCATTTGACGGACGTAGTTCGACAAGACTAACAATATTTACAAGATCAAAGGTTTTAAGCAACGTAGTTTCGGTTACGAGTCCGACTAATTGCCCCTGTGGATCTAAAATCGGCAGATGGCGAATTTGATGTTGACGCAATAGTGACCAAGCTGTAGAGATATCCTGGGAATTAGATTCTGTCAGGGTAATGACTGGCTTCACCATCACTTCAGTAATTTTTACCTGAGATAAATTTATGCCTTTAGCTATAACTCTAACTACATCAGTAGTAGTAAAAATACCCAAGAGATTGCCTTGCTCTACAACCAAAACACAAGTACTAGATTGACGATTTTCTGTCCCGTCAACTAACCAATCATTAGAATTGGTTGGTAACGAATTAATACTTCGTTCTTGACTCATTAAAATAATGGCATCGACTACATAACTATCAGGGCGAATTGTTAATGGACATTGATCAATAGCATGATATAAATTAGGCAAATCAATTAACTGATTGTTGAATCTCATAGTTAATTCATCAATTTTCATTATCTAATTGACATAAGAACTACATAGCCAAAGACATACTGAGAAAGTTGTTGATCACCAGGGAGTATTCAAGTTGAGAAGCCTATAAATGAGATTTATAGAATATAAAAATGCTTGGATCAGAAAAACTTTGTAGTCGCTATAGCCCAGGTGAGTCTACAACCGGGGCTGTTGAGGAAATTTTTGTAGTTCTCAAACCTATTGTATGGTTGAATTAGCCATAGATGATCTTTTAACTGAAGAGATTACACTAAATTAATGCTCAGACTCTTGAGTGCTAAACCATACCATGACTAAGCCAAGTATTTATTTAGACTTTCATGAAAATTACCGTTATTTTTCCAATGTCCATTACAAAAAGAGTTTTTACATTAATTACTTGCTCAAATATGCAGCTAAAAAGTTTTACTTGATACCTGATTTCAGCCCCGTAAATTGCTCCGGGTAGGGAAATTTTGCCAAAATTATTGACATTTTAAAATCGTGAGAAAAACTAATCTTGGGGCTGCTCAACCCCCAAGAACCTGTAAATTCCTTTAGAACTTTCTTCATCATCTCATATTTCTACAGAAATACAAATCCAGTGATTAATAAATACTCCCATGAACTCAGTGTGTTTTAGTGACTGCTGTGTTGCTTTGTATTGTTAATTAGAATAATTTCTGAACTAATAAAAGCCACAACTAGTGATACGATGCAACTGCCAAATATTAATTTCAACGTAGTCCTATTCACTCTACCAAAAGCAGCACAAGCACTACTCCATCCAGCAGATTTATGCCAACTTTATGATTTTGGTGTGATGAAAATCTAGACGTTAATGAATCAAAGTATCGATTGACATTGTTCCACCAGACTAAATAACGACGTTTTGCACCTTGGTACTTAACCCGATCTATCGCTGGTAGGTGAGACTCATTCATATTTGAAATCAGCAACGTCAAAATTCAGTGAGCGGAAGGTAAACTAGCGGACATTAAGCTAAACAGAGGAAGCAAGAAGCATACGTATATTTGCACTGGAATTTTTCCCAGAAAACAGGAGTAAAAGCAAAAGAGGTGTAAGTTTCCTCCCTCTATAATCTTGGTATACAATTATAGGTTTACTCGTTTACTCATACAAACTTTCGATACAAACTCTTGTATATTAACTATGGTAACAGAGGAATTACTGAAATGGATAAAATTGTGATCAATGACACAACTTTGCGTGACGGTGATCAAGCTGCTGGTGTAGCCTTTAACTTAAACGAGAAAATAGCGATCGCTCGGTTACTTGATGCAATGGGAGTTGATGAGTTAGAAATCGGGATTCCTGCAATGGGTGAAGTAGAACAACATGCCATAACAACAATTGTTGGCTTAGGTTTACAAGCTAAACTACTGGGTTGGAACCGCGCCGTAATATCAGATATTCAGGCTTGTATAGATTGTGGTTTACAGCGAGTACATATATCTATTCCTGTGTCTGCAATTCAAATTAATGCTAAATTTCAGGGAAAATGGGAGGTGGTTTTAAAGAAACTGCGAGATAGTATCAGCTTTGCCCTGGATCATGGACTGTTTGTTTCCGTAGGCGCAGAAGATTCATCTAGAGCAGAAGAAAAATTTTTGTTGGATGTAGCGCTTTACGCTCAAGAATGTGGTGCATCACGGTTTCGCTTTTGTGACACAGTAGGGATTCTTGATCCTTTCAATACTTATGTAAAAGTTAGACAATTGGTGACAGCATTATCCATACCCATAGAAATGCACACCCACAATGATTTTGGTTTGGCAACTGCTAACACTCTAGCCGGGATCAAAGCTGGTTCTTTATCAGTGAATACAACAGTCAATGGTTTAGGTGAAAGAGCAGGAAATGCCGCTTTAGAAGAAGTCGTCATGGCTCTCAAACGCATCTATAATAATAATGTAACTATTGACACTTCTCGATTAGTGGAAATATCGAGACTTGTAGCATCAGCATCAGGGTACAATGTACAGCCTTGGAAAGCTATTGTGGGTGAAAATAGTTTTGCTCACGAATCAGGTATCCATGCTCATGGTGTATTGAAAAATCCTCACACCTACGAGCCCTTCCCCCCGGAAGAAGTGGGCGGGGAAAGGCGTTTAGTGCTTGGTAAGCATTCTGGTAGGCATTTATTGTCTAACCTGCTAGAACAACAAGGCATTTTTCTTAACCCAGAAGCAACTCAGTCAATGTTGGATGCGGTGCGACAGGCGTCAGTAGAAAAAAAACGTAGTCTAACTACCCAAGAACTTTTGCATTTAGCAGAAGTATACCACCATAGTCATGTTAGTTAGTAAATTACCCGCCACGTGGGGTATCTTCAAAACGCTACACGAAAGTGTACTCATATTTTGAGGTTATCCAACCTATAAAAATTTAAGAGGGGTATTGGGGAGGCCGTGCTTTGGACGCTTTCCCCAACTTGTTAGGCAAGATCCTCTTATGGAGGTAGCAACTCTGGTTTGTAGCTACTGTTGATAGTCAGCACCAGAACCATATTTCCAAGCATCAATCAAACGATGCCAAGAATATTGTTTTTTGCTGGGTTTATTCTTGAGCCATGTTTCTAACATGGGACTGAGTTTAAACAAGGCAGTGTAAATACTCAAATTGCCGTAATGCACTATCCAATCAAGCAAATTTGGTAAACCCACTTGTGGAATGATTTTGGCAACTAATCCTGGATGAGATAACCCAGTTTTTAACAGTGTTTGTGTCAGTGCCGAAAATTGCACGACATCTTGCAAAAATGGTTTTAAGACTGGTGTACCCAGTTTTTGCATTTCCTCAAATACAACTGAAAGTAGTTGATTAATTTGATCTGGGGGGATTTGCTGATTTACACCCACACTCATGGCCTTTTGAAACAACCAAGTAACTCTGAGATTGGGCTGATAAGGTTGCACCAAGGCTAGGGCATTTGCTGATAACTGATTGCTTTGCAGTGCCTCATCAATAGCAAATGTTAACCGCTTGAGGTGACGTAGCATGGCTCCAAACCCACCAAAACTCAACGGAGATTGACCACCACTGCTGTCTCCCACAGTTAAAAGGCGATTCCAAGGAGTTTTGAGTGGGCTTTGGCGATAGGTAGGAAAGAAGCCAAATAGAGCGCGTTGAAACTGCAATTGGTTTAATTCCACACCTTGATATTCTGGCAGCAATCGCAGATATTCCTCAAACAATGCTTGTAAACTTAAACGTCCTGGTTCTGCATCCATGTAGGTAAATAAGTAAGTAGTTCTACCATCCCTAGCTGGGAAGGCTTCCCAAAAGTACTGACATTGATTTTCTAAAGATGTGAATGAAAATAACAAGTCTCCAGAAGTATTTGTGGGAAAACCTTGGGCACAACTTCCTACCACCAAGCACAAAGCATCTGGTTTCTTTCCCTGACGTGCTTGGCGGCTGATGGGAGAAAAATGTCCCATTGCGTCGATTAACAACCTAGTTTTGTATTGGTTATTAACTATAATTCCTTCTGGATGAACTATTGCTTCAGTAAATGGTGTATTTTCTAATAATGTTCCCCCACTAGCAGTAAATCTGGTTTTTAATCTATCTAGTAGATAAACTGGATCTACGCCAATATTTAAAACATCCTCTACCCAGATTTCTCTACCACCAGTAAAGCTAACTCGTGCGGGATTATATTTAGTTGCCATCGCCTGTTGTAATTCTTGAGTAGTTAGCAAGTTTAATTCCACAAATACTTCTAATTCTGGGCGAGAAATATTCCACTCTTGTTTTCTACCCCGTAGAATTCCCCGTTCCATCAAGGCCACCCGCAGCCCCTTCACCGCTAAGGCGCAACCAATTAAAATCCCTAAAGTACCACCACAGACCACCACATCCAAGTCTACACTATCTAATGGTTGTTGACTTTCTTTAACCACCGTAGGGATTGGTGCTGTGTTTTCTCTTAAATATCTTAGCAGACGATCATTTTGATGCAAAGCTTCTAAAACATCGCCTGGTAGTTCGGAGAGAATTTTTTCAGTTAAAGATGGGGACATATTCAGTTAATGCCAAAAGATTACTAGTATTAATCCTATCTTTGACAGGTTTGATATTGTCATTTATCATACCAATTCTTGAGAATAGCTTGCGTGGCGTAGCCATAGATGTGTCGAATTAGCTGGCGAATAAATAAACTACTGCTTTATATAAAAAATGAATTATTTGCGTACCTAGTCAAGCCAGAGTTGTTATAAGAATTTTATGAACACCCAAAAATATATATAGGGTGAGCTTCTTATCTTTATAAGCACATCAGCAACAAGTTTCTGACTATTTAAATATATCCTCAGGTAGATATTGAAAATATTTACTTGTTTTAAATATAAACAACAGTATTAAATAAGAGAGGTGTGCAATATATATTTTTTCGTTTTTGTTTCTTATCTATAGCTATTTTTGACATTTTTTTATATACTCCAAGAAACATATTTTCTTTGATGAAGAATGTTGTATAACGGAATTTATTTGGAGAACCATAGCTAGGAAATTTGTTTTTTATTGCATTACGTCATCTAAGTAAATATTAAATCTAGGATATTAGTATGAAAATTGCGTTCATAGTGGGAGAATTTCCTGTTGTATCAGAAACTTTTATTCTCAATCAAATTACCGGATTAATTGAGCGTGGTCATCAAGTTGATATTTATGCTAATCCACCTAATGACACTTATAAATTCCATCCAGACGTAGAAAAGTATGACTTGTTATCTCATACATACTATTCACCAAAACTGCCCCAAAATTACTTATTGCGGCTCTTAAAAGCGATAGGACTAATCCTGAAAAATTTCAAAAAAGCTCCTATGGTTGTGCTGCGATCGCTGAATATTTTCAAATATGCTAGAAGAGCAGCTTCTTTGCGGTTGTTATATTCAGTAATACAGCTATTAGATGCTCAACCTTATGATATTATCCATTGCCAATTCGGAATATTAGGTTTAGAAGGAATGATTTTGCGAGACATTGGTGCTATCAAAGGTAAACTAATTACAACATTTAGAGGTTACGATATCAGTTGGTTTGTAAAGAAGCATGGAGAGCATATTTATGATTCATTATTTGCTGAAGGAGATTTTTTTATGGCAAACTGTGAGTATTTCCGGAAAAGAGCCATCCAACTAGGCTGTAATCCCCAAAAGCTGGTTGTTCATGGTTCGGGAATAGACAGTAGTTTGTTTCCATTTAAAATCAGACAACCTCAAGCAAGTCGTAAAATTCGTATTGCTACAACAGGCCGTCTCATTGAAAAAAAAGGGATTGAATACGCTATTCGTGCAGTTGCCAAGGTGGCGAAATTTCACCCAAACATTGAGTATAACATCATTGGGGATGGCTTATTAAAGCGAGAATTACAAAAGTTAATTGATTCATTAAAAATTAGTGATAAAGTCCAGCTTTTGGGTTGGAAAAACCAGCCAGAAATTGTGGATATTCTTGACAAATCAGATATTTTTATTGCCCCTAGTATTACAGCAAAAGATGGTAATCAAGACGCTCCAGTTAATACTTTGAAAGAAGCTATGATTATGGGTTTACCAGTTATTGCTACTCTCCACGGTGGTATTCCTGAACTTGTTAAAGATGGTGTTTCTGGTTTTCTGGTTCCAGAGCGAGACTCCAACGCCATAGCGTCAAAATTAAATTATCTCATAGCACATCCAGAAATTTGGTCAACAATGGGTCAAGCTGGTCGTGTTTATGTAGAGTCACATTATGACCTCAACAAGTTAAATGATAGATTAGTTGAAATTTATCAGCAGGTAATGATGAATAATTTATGTTCTCAAGAAAAATTGTTAGCCCCAATGCTGCATATAAATTATGAAAATATTTCAAATGTAAAATAAACTGTATAAAGGTTTAATTTTTGTCTTCAATTTTTGAATTGTTTATTCACAATTTGATTATTTATTGATTAAGAAAACATCATGAAATTAGAAGCAATCGCCACAGCAGAAGTTACAATTATTGTGTGTCCCCGGGAACGTTTCAGCTACACCAGTGAGTCCCTAGAGAGCATTTATGAGCATACCAAATATCCCTTTAACTTAATTTACGTTGACGGCGGTTCTCCTCGTCACATCAAAGATTATTTAGAAAAACAAGCTGAGGAAAAACAATTTCGATTAATTCGCACCGATTATTATCTTTCGCCTAACCACGCCAGAAATATGGGTTTACGTGAAGTCACTACCAAATATGTCGTTTTCATTGATAATGATGTGGTTGTTACTTCTGGTTGGCTAAAGCCTTTGGTGGAATGTGCCGAAGAAACCAATGCAACCGTAGTTAGCCCCTTAATTTGTCAACATTTGCCACTACACACAGAAGTACATTGTGCAGGTGGAGAATCTGGTATTAAAGTGGAAACGAAAGGAGAAATTACAAGACGGCGGATAATAGAAAAAATTTATAAACAAGGTCAGAAAGTTGCAGATATTTATCCCCAACTACAACGGCAAAAAACCGGTTTAGCAGAGTTTCACTGCATGATGGTACGCACAGAAATTTTTCAGCAAATAGGTTTGTTAGATGAAAAACTGCTGAACACAAAAGAACACGTTGATTTTTGCATATTGGTAACAGAAGCTGGTGGTTCAATCTACCTTGAACCCCAATCTTTGATGACTTATGTCCCAGCGACCCAGTTAGAGTGGACAGATATACATTACTATATGCTGCGTTGGAGCGATGCTTGGGAACTAGCAAGTTTAAAACATTTGAGCGAGAAGTGGAAGATTACTGAACATGATTACTTCAAAAATAAGCACAGTCGCTTGGGATGGCGGCGACATATGACAATTATTAATCCCTTATACCGAAAACTACCCATTGGTAAATTTGGATCAAAAGTGGCTGGGAAAATTCTCAGTTCTATTGACAAGGTAGTTAATCGTTATATAACTAATCGCTATGCTCAATTTGCACCAGGTGACTGGAAGTAGGGAAAAAAGAAAGGGTAAAAGTTTTGAAGCAACATCACAGATTTAATTCTCAGCTACCGCAATTTGTTTATACACCTGAAAGTAGTCTGAGATATCCGATAAAATTATGCCAACAAATGTGGCAAGACTTGCTAGCATCCAGGGAAATTGCTTGGCGACTAATGGTGAGGGATATTAACGCCAAATATCGTCAATCTTTATTAGGAATAGCCTGGGCTTTTCTACCACCAATTGTCATGGCTATTGGTTTTACCCTTGCTAGTAAAACTGAGGTAATTAAGGTTGGTTTCACAGACTTACCCTATCCGGCTTATGTAATCTTCAGCACTGCATTATGGCAAACATTTGTGGAAGCTTTAAATGGCCCAGTACAAGCAGTAATCATGGCAAAACCGATGTTAGCCAGAGTGAACTTTCCCAGAGAAGCATTAATTTTGTCGAAAATAGGTGAAGTATTTTTTAATTTTGCTATTAAACTAATTTTAATAGCAGCGTTGTTTATCTGGTTTCACATTCCCGTAAGTTGGACAGTAATTTTAACTCCAGTTTCATTAATTCATTTAGTTTTGTTCGGAACCTTAATAGGCCTTTTATTAGCTCCTTTGGGTGTATTATATCAAGATGTATCGAAAGGGCTAAGTATGGTTACAGGCTTTTGGTTATTTCTGACTCCTGTAGTTTATCCAGTTCCCAAAGGTGGAACATTTAGCTTTTTAGTACAGATGAATCCTGTCACACCTTTGTTAGTAACAACACGAGAATTAGCCACAACAGGAATTGTGTCAGATCCCATTGGTTTTTGGCTAGTCAGCGCTATTACTTTATTGGGGATATTACTAACCTGGATTATATTCCGTCTGGCTATGCCTTTTGTAGTTGAGCGAGTCAGTTCTTAATGATGACTAATTTAATAAAAAAAGAGATTGGTGTCCAGCCTCAAGATAGTGCATTACTGATTAAAATTGATAAAGTTTCTAAAAAATTCTGTAGAGACTTAAAGCAGTCTTTATTCTATGGTGTCCAAGATATTGGTACAGAGTTAGTAGGAGGAAATAGAAATAGTGCTAGTCTCAGAAAAAAAGAGTTTTGGGCACTGAAAGATGTCAGTTTTAAACTGCACCGGGGAGAAGCATTAGGTTTGGTTGGATCTAATGGCGCAGGTAAAAGTACACTACTACGTATTATTAGTGGCTTAATTAAACCTGATACTGGACGTGTAGAAATTAGAGGAAGAATAGCTCCATTAATTGCACTAGGAGCAGGCTTTAATCCCATTCTGACTGGAAGAGAAAATATTTATGCGAATATGTCAATTCTGGGTTTATCAAAAGAAGAAATAGAAGAAAGATTCGCAGATGTCATAGATTTTTCGGAAATTGGTGATGCTATTGATGCACCAGTACAAACTTATAGTTCTGGCATGGCTGCTAGGTTAGGCTTTGCTTGTGCAGTTCACATAGAACCAGACATTTTGTTGATTGATGAAGTCCTCGCTGTAGGAGATATTAAATTTAAAATCAAGTGCCATCATCGACTGGCACTGCTGCGAGAAAAAGGCACAGCTTTTATCCTAGTTTCGCATAACCAATACAACATATTAAATGTCTGTGAAACTTCTTTGTACTTATCCAAAGGTCAGTTGATTTTGGCTGGTAAAACTGAAACAATCATTCGTAAATATGAAGAAGACCTTTGTTTGCAGGGAACGGCAACAGCTTTAGGGGAAATGATATTACCACAAAAACCTGCAAGTGAAAGCTTAGGGATAGATATTCTTTCTGTATGTTTTCAAGATGAAGAAGGAAACTTACTACCAACCTTGACAACTGGTAAACCTGCTTGTTTATCGGTAAAATGCCAAGCTCATAAGCATATTAAGAATCTCAATTTAGGATTCTTACTCTCAACAAATAGTGAAGGTCAATCTCGGATTTTGACTATCACCTCTGCTAGCGACAATGAAGATTTAGAAATATTACCAGGAATATCCGAAATTCAAATGCAAATGTCATGCTGCAGTTTAATACCTGGGATGTATAGTGCCAATATATACCTTAAAGAAGGTATACGCACTTTTGATAAAATCGAATCTTTTCGATTTGTTGTTAAATCCGACAGGAATACAAGTCAGTGTTTATTTTATCAACCTCATAGCTGGAAAGTTATTAATCATTAAAATCTTACTGTGATTGCAGATGAGCTACCCTTTATTGAGTGTAATTATTCCTACATATAACCGCCCTCATTTATTGCCACGGGCAGTTAACACAGCACTAGCACAAACATTAGCAGACATAGAGGTAATTGTCGTTGACGATGCCTCAGATAAGCCTGTAAATCTCCCTACAGATTCCCGACTAAAAATTATTCGGTTGCCAAAAAATATGGGTACTGCAGTAGCTCGTAATATTGGTGCAAAAACAGCACGGGGAAGATGGATTACTTATCTTGATGACGATGATGAATTGTTACCTCATATGGCTAAAGTCTCTATTGAGGCTCTTGCTAATACAACCTTGCCAAAACCCGTAGCAGTTCTATCTGCTTTGGAGGTTGTGAATCAAGATGGTAAGGTTCTCAATCGGCGTATTCCGCCAACTTTACCGCGTGGTTCACATTTTTTTTTAGAAGAAATTGAGCCTGAGTTATCGTTTTTTTCTAAACAAACACTGGTTGTAGAACGGGAAGTATTTCTAAACATAGGAGGTTATGACGAATATTTTACTTCCCGCGTACATACGGAAATGTTCTTGCGATTGAATCCTATTTGCTCAATTCTTGGTTTACCTACAGTCAGTTATCGCCTGTATGTACACAATGGACCGAGGATTTCACAAAATCCTGGGCTGCGTCAGGTGAATTTTCAACGTTTAGTTTCTAAACATCAATCACTGCTTCTCCACCATCCTCAGGCATTTGGCAAATTTTTGTATGAACACGCTCTTAGGTCATGGGAAATGGGTCAAAATTGTGCGGCTGTTTCAACATTATTATGGGCAATGCAACTAGCTCCTAAAGATACTTACTTGCGGATTATTTCACACTATAAAAATAAATTTTTGGGATATATCTACCAGGCGATAGCAAAATCACCAAACAAAAATAATTCTGATTTTTATTCTTCAGAAAACAATGAAAATTAATGCTATTTAAATTATGTTTAAATTACAGCATATCGTGAGTAAATGAGATACAGTAAGACAGGGTGCATGAAAAAAAATGAGAGCATATTCCATCGACTTGCGAGAAAAAATAGTCAAAGCGTATGAACAAGGGGACACCTCAATCAGAAAAGTAGCGACAAGATTTGGTGTAGCCAAAAGCTTTGTACAAAAACTACTGTCGATGAACAGGATGCAAGGTCATGTCCAACCGAAAAAACAAGGTGGGACAATGAAAGGCCAATTGGATGGGCGGGAAGAATTACTGAGAGAAATGGTAGAAAAGTACCCAGATGCAACATTAGAAGAATACTGTGAGTATTGGGGTATAACTTACAATCAATGGGTGAGTATAACCACCATGTGTCGGGCATTGCAAAAGCAAGAACTCTCACGAAAAAAAAGACATTACGCAGCAGCCAAGGAAAAACAGAACGAGTCCAGCATT